>NZ_JBHWMB010000052.1:0-63656 GCF_042730015.1 Streptomyces sp. NPDC059957
GTGTACTGGACGTACTCGGGATTTCGCCCGGTGCGCCGAGAGCACGTGCCGGGCGTCGCGAGGCAGGCGGGACTTTGCGGACACGCCCTAGGACTGGTGGGCTCGGGCGGCACGGCGAGCCGTCTACCCTGGTCGGGGGCCGCACCCCCGTTGCTGTGCCGTGCCCGTCGAAGGAGAACCATCGTGCTCGTGCTGCTGCCGCCGTCCGAAGGAAAGGCCGCCGGCGGCTCCGGCGCACCGCTGAAGCCGGAGACGCTCTCGCTGCCGGGGCTGGCCGCGGCCCGGGCCGCGGTGCTGGAGGAACTGGTCGAGCTGTGCGTCGGCGACGAGCTGAAGGCCCGCGAGGTGCTCGGTCTGAGCGAGGGCCTGCGCGGTGAGGTCGCCAAGAACGCGGAGCTGAAGACGGCGGTCGCCCGCCCGGCCGGCGAGATCTACACGGGCGTCCTCTACGACGCGCTGGGCCTGTCGACCCTCACGCCCGGGGCGGCGTCGCTGGCCGCGGAGTCCCTGCTGGTCTTCTCCGGCCTGTGGGGGGCGGTCGGGGTCGCCGACCGCATTCCCTCTTATCGCTGCTCGATGGGCGTGAAGCTGCCGGGGCTGGGGGCGCTGGGCGCGTTCTGGCGCGAACCGATGGCTTCGGTGATGCCGGAGGCGGCGGGGGAGGGCCTGGTCCTGGACCTGCGGTCCTCGGCGTACGCCTCCGCGTGGAAGCCCAAGGGGGAGGTGGCGGGGCGTACGGCCACGGTCCGCGTGCTCCACTCCCAGCTGGTGGACGGGGTGGAGAAGCGGTCGGTGGTGAGCCACTTCAACAAGGCCACCAAGGGGCGGCTGGTCCGCGACCTGCTGTCGGCGGGTGCGGTCCCGGCTTCGCCGGCGGAGCTGGTGACGGCCCTGCGGGACCTGGGGTTCGCGGTGGAGGCCGAGGCGCCGGCCAAGCCGGGCAAGGCGTGGTCCCTCGACGTGGTCGTCACCCAGATCCACTAACTGGGGCTGCGGTGGGCCGGTGCCGGGGGCGGGGTGGGGTGTCGGCCTGGACTGCATGATTTAGGCGCCCTGTGCTCGGCTTTGGCAGCATAGGCTTCTTTTGCGCCACAAATCACGCTCTACGTCCAGGCCGACACCCCACCCCGCCCCCGTCCCCGACCCGGGCGGTCAGTCCGTTCCGTAGGTGCGGGACGAGGCGTCCACCTGGGCCAGTCTGCGGAGGGACGCGAACATCGCGTCGCCCAGGACCGTGCCGACCGCGACCGCTTCGACCAGGTCCTCCCGTGCCACCGCGCGGGCCGTGTACGCCAGGTCCGCGGAGGCGGCCAGCTCGGCCGCCTCCGCGTACGCGTCGAGCACCTCCGTGAAGGCTCCGTGACCGGCCCGCTCCAGCGCGGCCAGCGCGGCGGCCAGTGCCTCGCCCGCGGGGGTGTCCGCGTCCACGCGCCAGCCTCGCCGCTCGATGATCGCGGCCACCTTCGCCCGTGCGAGCTCGGTCTCGGCGTCAGGTGTCCCGCCGTGCTCGGGCACCAGCGCGTCGGCCACCGAGCCGAGCATTTCGTGGACCGACCGGTCCTTGTCGTCGATGGCGCGGATCACTTCGCCGATGGCCGCCACGGGGAGCTTCCCCACCTCCAGGAGGCCGCGGATCAGGCGCAGCCTGCGCTCGTGCGTCTCGTCGTAGCGCGCCTGGTTGGGGCTGCTGAGCAGGCCGGCCGGGAGCAGGCCCTCCCGTAGGTAGTACTTGATCGTCGGTACCGGTACCCCGGTCCGCGCGCTCAGCTCTCCGATGCGCATCTTCGCTTCCGTCCGTCCCTCGGCCCCTTGTGTGTGCCGTACCCATCATAGATAGTGGCACTACCGGATAGTGGAGAGTGCCATTATCTGTTTCGATCTGGGGGTAGAGGGATGTCGCTTGTGTTCCCGCATGCCTGGCACCGTCCATTGCGTGCCTGGCACCGTCCGTTGATGGTGCTCGCCGCCTCGATGGTCTTATGGGCGGCCGGTTCCGCCATCGGCCTGCTCGTCGACGACCGGACCCTGGTGGGCGCCCCGATCTGGGCCAAACCCCTCAAGTTCGCCGTCTCGCTCGCCGCCTACGGCTTGAGCCTGGCCTGGATGATCTCCCTGCTCGAACGGGCCCGGCCCCGGCTCGCCCGGCCCGCGTGGTGGGCGGGCACGGTGGTGGCGGTGGCCAGCGGGGTGGAGATGGTGCTCATCACCGCACAGGCCTTCCGTGGCCGGCAGAGCCACTTCAACTACGCCACACCCTTCGACGCACGGCTGTACGACGTCATGGCCGGGAGCATCGTGGTGCTGTGGCTGGGGGCGCTGGTGATCGCCGTCCTGCTGTTCCGGGCCCGGATCGCGGACCGGGCCACCACCTGGTCGATCCGGATCGCCGCGGCCCTGGCGCTGGCCGGCGCGGGGCTCGGCTTCCTGATGACCCAGCCGACCGCCGTGCAGCGCGCGGCCGGCGACGACGGGGCCCCGATCGTGGGCGGGCACGCCGTGGGAGTGCCGGACGGCGGCCCCGGCATGCCGCTCACCGGCTGGTCCACCACCGGCGGCGACCTGCGCGTCCCGCACTTCGTGGGGATGCACGCGCTCCAGCTGCTGCCGCTGTTCGTCCTGGTTCTGGCCGCCCTCGCCGCACGGTTCGCCGTGCTGGGCGAGGAGCGGGTACGGCTGCGCCTGGTGCTGGTCGCGGGCGCGGTGTACGGGGCGGTACTGGCCCTGCTGACCTGGCAGGCGCTGCGCGGTCAGTCGCTGACCTCCCCGGACGGGACGACGCTGGGCGCGGCCGGGCTGATCCTGGCGGCGGCCGCACTGGGGACCCGGCTCAGCCTCCGCCGGGGCGGCGGGCCCGGCACGCGCGAAGGCGCCGACCCGGCGAGCCCCGGTTCCGTGCCGCGGCCCTCGGTGCGGAGCTAGGGGGTGTCTTGTCGATCAGGCCGGATCAGGGAGCGGGGTCTGGTGCCGTGGATCGCAAGGCGGAGGAGGGAGTCGACGCGGAGCGTCGGCGAGTGACGACAACGCGGCGAGGCGCGGTGCCGGGCGCCGCGAGCCCGGCCTGATCGTCAAGACACCCCCTAGGGCGTCAGCGGCCCAGGGGCCAGGCGACCGTGGCGGGGGTCTGGTCGGAGGCGCCGGCGTAGGTGGCGCACGCGTCCGTGAGGGTTTCCAGCAGGGTCAGCGGGTCGACGAGCGGGTGCTCCATGCCGCGGAGCCAGGTCACCGCGAGGTCGCCCGGGAGTGCGGCCGGCGGGACCAGTACGTAGCTGCCCCGGCAGTGCCAGCGCAGTCCGGGGTGCTCGTCCATCGTCTCGGGGTGGCAGTCCAGTTCGCAGGGCCACCACTCGTCCTCGTCCTCGGGCGTGCCCCGGGTCGCGGTGAAGAAGAGCATCCGGGCCTGGTCGCCCGTACCGCCCGATTCCGCGACCGGGCCGACCTCGACGCCGGCGGCCAGCAGGCGTTCCAGCGCGCTGTGCCCGGCCTCCAGGGGGACGTCCAGTACGTCGTGGACCATGCCCGTCGCGGTGATGAAGTTGGCCGCGGGCTGGTTGCGCGCCCAGCGTTCGACCTGCGCGCGGTCCGTCGTGGACTGCGTCTGCCAGGCGAAGGAGACGGGGTGTCGTGCGGGCGTCGGACAGCCGATCCGGTCGCACGAACACCGGTAGCCGGCGGGGTGCGCGGCGGGGGAGATCGGCAGACCCGCCGCGGCGACGGCCAGCAGCAGCGCTTCGCGTTCTCGTGCGGGGTCCGCGGCGTCGGGTTTGGGCTTGCGGCGCAGCCACTGGGAAATCCTGCTCTGCTCGCCGCGTTTGACGCGGCCCGACTCAGACCCCATCTATCCCCTCACCTACACCGTTGCCCCGGCAGACCCTCACATGTTCCCACCATCCTGGCCGCCGGGTGACCGCACCCCCCGACCAGGAGTCCCACATAACCATAGAAATCGGCCATATGTTCTCGGTCGTCAGGAGCCCCATGACTTATCCCACCCGGTGCCGTCCGGGCCCCGCCCCGACCTCTCGGGGTCCTGCCCCTGGTCAGGGCCTCGCGCCGGCTCCGCCCAGGACCGAGTCCACCAGCGCGTCCGCATACGCGTGCGTGAGCGGCGCCGTGCGCAGCAGCCAGCGGTAGGTCAGAGGTCCGAGCAGCATCTCCACGGTCAGCCGCAGATCGGTGTCCGGCGGGAGCTGTCCGGCCTCTCGAGCCGACCGCAAACGCTCCTCGTACAGCGCGAGCTGGGGCTCCAGCAGCTGCTCGGTGAAGCGCGCCCCGAGCTCGGGGTCGGTGGCGCCGGCCGCCGTCAGGGCGCGCGCGGGGGCCGCGTACCGCTCGTCGGCGAACTCGTCCACCGTCGCCCGCAGTACGTACTTCAGGTCGGCGGCCAGGTCCCCGGTGTCGGGGAAGCCGGTCCACGCCCCCTCGGACTGCGCGTCCCCGGCGAGCGCGACCGAGGCGTCGAGCAGGACCGCTGCCTTCGACGGCCACCAGCGGTAGATGGTCTGCTTGCCGACTCCGGCGCGGGCGGCGATGGCCTCGATGGTCAGCTTGTTGTAGCCGACCTCTCCCACCAGGTCGAGCGCCGCGTCCAGGATGGCCCGCCGCGAGCGGTCGCTGCGGCGCGTGGCGTCCGGGGACCGGGGGGCGGAGGCGGGGAGGGGGCTGGAGCTCATCGGATACCTCCGAGGAAATCCCGCCCTTCAGGGCGGGGAGAAAACGGACTCCTGCGGAGCGGGGCAATGGGCTGGGATCCGGAGCCAGGGTGGATCTCAGTGCCCTGACCGGCAGATTTGAGGTTCACGCGCAGGCAGGCTAGTTTGTGATCTTGATCACATGTCACGTGAAGCGGGCGTTCAAGTACCGCTTCTATCCGACCGATGCGCAGGCATCTGAGCTGTCGCGCACCTTCGGTTGTGTGCGGAAGGTCTACAACCTGGCGCTCGCGGCCCGTACGGAAGCGTGGGCGCGGCAGGAGCGGGTCAACTACAACGCCACCTCGGCCATGCTGACGGCGTGGAAGAAGACTGAGGAGCTGTCCTACCTCTCCGAGGTCTCCTCCGTTCCGCTCCAGCAGGGCCTTCGGCATCTGCAAGGCGCGTTTGCCAATTTCTTCGCCAAGCGGGGTAAGTACCCGCGCTTCAAGTCGCGGAAGAGGTCCCGCAAGTCCGCTGAGTACACGTCCAGTGCGTTCCGCTACCGGGATGGTGCGCTGACCCTGGCGAAGATGGCGGACCCGCTGGCGGTTGTGTGGTCGAGGCCGCTGCCGGAGGGTGCGACGCCCAGCACCGTGACGGTGTCGCACGACGCGGCCGGGCGATGGTTCGTTTCCATGCTGTGCGATGACATGCCCGGGCCCATGCCCGACACCACGAAGGCTGTCGGGATCGACGTCGGTATCGCCAGCCTCGTGACGCTCTCCACCGGGGAGAAGGTCACCAATCCGAAGTTCGAACGCAAGGACCGGGCCCGGCTCGCCAAGGCCCAGCGGGAACTGTCCCGTAAGGCCAATGGTGCCGGTACCAACCGGGCCAAGGCCCGGTGCAAGGTTGCCAAGATCCATGCCCGGATCGCGGACCGCAGGCGTGACCACCTGCACAAGTTGACCACTCGGCTCGTTCGTGAGAACCAAACGATCGTGATCGAGGACCTGACCGTGCGCAACATGGTCAAGAACCACACCCTGGCCCGCGCCATCAGTGATGCGGCCTGGGCCACGATGCGCCACATGCTGGAGTACAAAACTGCCTGGTACGGAAGGAACCTGGTCCCCGTTGACCGATGGTTCCCGTCCTCCAAGCTGTGCTCCGCCTGCGGCACCATCGCGGGCAAGATGCCGCTGAACGTCCGTGAGTGGACGTGTGGCTGCGGTGTGACCCACGACCGTGACGTGAACGCGGCGAAGAACATTCTGGCGGCCGGGCTGGCCGTGTCTGTCTGTGGAGCTGGTGTAAGACCTCAACGGAGTTCTCCGGGCGGGCAGTCGGCGGCGAAGCAGAAAACCCCACGGCGCGAGCCGTAGGAACCCCCTCCCTACGGGGAGGGGAGTATGTCAATTCGGCAACTTATCAACCGTTTCCCAGCCGGCGGCACGTACCGACCGTGCTCGCTGTTGGCCTGATGCGCGAGCGGGACGGACAGCTTGATCAATGCCTCGCCGTGGGGGCCTGAAGCCCTCGTCTTTCGGCCGTTCAGGAAACCACCCAATCAGTTCACTGCGCCGTCCTCGCGGAGGAGAGACGATTCTCTTCTCATCACCGTGAGGAGCCTTCATTGCGCAGAGACGCCACACCCCGGCGGTACCTGATGTGCCCACCCGCGCACTTCAAGGTCACGTACTCCATCAACCCGTGGATGGACCCCACGAAACCGGTGGACCTGCCCCTGGCCCTGGCCCAGTGGGAGGACCTCCGCGACCGCTACCGGGCCCTCGGTCACACCGTCGAGACCCTCGTCCCCGACCGCATGCTGCCCGACATGGTCTTCGCGGCCAACGGCGCCCTCGTCATCGACGGCCGGGTGCTGGGTGCGCGGTTCGCCTACCCCGAGCGGGCCGCCGAGGCGGAGCTCCACCTCGACTGGTTCCGCAACAACGGCTTCCAGGACGTGCACGAGCCCTCGCACATCAACGAGGGCGAGGGCGACTTCGCCGTCACCGCCACCTACATCCTGGCCGGCCGGGGCTTCCGCTCCAGTCCGCTCTCGCACGACGAGGCCCAGGAGTTCTTCGGCCGCCCGGTCATCGGTCTCGACCTGGTCGACCCGCGCTACTACCACCTGGACACGGCCCTGTCCGTGCTCGACGGCGACGAGGTCATGTACTACCCGGACGCCTTCTCCGAGGGCAGCCGGGCGGTCCTGCGCCGGCTCTTCCCCGACGCGCTGCTCGCCGAGGCCCAGGACGCGGCCGCCCTCGGCCTCAACGCGGTCTCGGACGGCCGGCACGTGCTGCTCCCGCAGGAGGCGACCGGGCTCTTCGCACCCTTGCGGGCGCGGGGGTTCGAGCCGGTCCCGATGGATCTGGGGGAGCTGCTCAAGGGCGGCGGCAGCGTGAAGTGCTGCACGCAGGAGCTGAGGCCCTAGCCGGCGGCGGGTCGTGCCCCGTAGGGGGCCCGGGCCCCCTACGGGCTCAGGCCTCCTACGGGCTCAGGCCTCCTGCGGAGGCGGCCACTCCTGGCCCCAGTCGGCGTCGCGCGCGGCCTTGTACAGGTCTCCGTGGCGCTTGGTTACGTTGACCTTCGTCTGCCCCTCGGCCTCGGGTCCGCACAGCTCCAGCAGGACCAGCCCCTTGCGGATCTGCGGCCTGCGCGTGATCCGGGAGGCGGCCGGCTCCACCGGGAAGCGGGTGGCGGCCACGTAGCTGAACTTCTCGTCCTCGTAGGGGAGGGAGCCGCCCTTGATCTGCCGGTGCAGGGAGGACCGGCTGACCCGGGTGGAGAAGTGGCACCAGTCCTTGCCGACCTCGATCGGGCAGGTCCCGTCGTGCGGGCACGGGGCCGCGACCCGCAGGCCGGCCTCGATCAGCTGGTCGCGGGCCTCGCGGACGCGCAGGTAGCCCTCCGGCGTGCCCGGCTCGACCAGCACCACGGCCTGACCGGCCCGCGCCGCCTCGGCGACCACCTCGCGGCGGGCCTCCGGGGTCAGTTCGCCCAGGACGTAGGAGACCGTCACCAGGTCCGCCCCGGGGATCGTCAGCCCGGCCCCGATGACGGTCCGCCGCCACTCGGCGGCCCGCAGCGTGGCGGAGGAGGAGGCCGCGGCCAGCTCCTTGCCGAGGAGCAGCGCCGGGTCGGCCCAGTCCAGTACCGCCGTCTCGCGGGGCCCGCCCCAGGTGGCGTCCGCCGCCCAGGCCGCCGCGCCGGTGCCGCCTCCCACGTCCACGTGGGAGGCCGGGGACCAGCCCGGGGCCGCCTCGGCGAGCCCGTCCAGGGCGGACCGTACGGCCTCGAAGGTGGCGGGCATCCGGTACGCCGCGTACGCGGCCACGTCGGCGCGGTTGCGCAGGACGGGCGTGTTGGTCGGGATCTCGCCGCGGTAGTTGGCGATCAGCCGTTCCACGGAGGCCGTGGCCTGCTTCTGCGGGAGGCCTTCGAGCAGGCCGGCGAGGGCGCTGCGCAGGGTTTCGGCGGTGGTGGTGGCGGAGTCGTTCACCCGCCAAGTTTACGGGGCCGGGCCGGGGTCGAAGGCCGGGCCCGGCCCCGGACGGTCAGGCGTTCGTGCCGGCGGTGCGCCAGGGGCGGCACAGGACGACGAAGCAGAGGACCGCGAGGAGGGAGCAGGCCGCCTGGACCACGGCCATGGGTACCGCCGTGTCCTCGCCGGCGATGCCGACCAGGGGGGAGGCCACGGCTCCGACCAGGAAGGAGGAGGTGCCGAGCAGGGCGGAGGCCGAGCCGGCCGCGTGCGGGGTGCGCATCAGGGCCTGCGCGTTGGTGTTCGGCAGCACCAGGCCCATCGCGGACATCAGGACGAACAGCCCGGCGCAGATCGCGAAGAGCCCGACCTCGCCGAAGACCCCCGAGGTCATCAGGAGCAGGGCGGCCGAGGCCGCCAGGATGACCGCGAGCCCGTATCCCAGCACCTTGTCCAGGCTGACCCGGCCGACCAGCAGCTTGCCGTTGATCTGGCCCACCGCGATCAGGCCGAGGGAGTTGACGCCGAAGAGCAGGCTGAAGGTCTGGGCCGAAGCACCGTAGATCTCCTGCACGACGAACGGCGAGGCGGAGATGTACGCGAACAGCGCCGCGAAGGAGAACCCGCCGGCCAGCGTGTAGCCGGCGAAGACCCGGTCGGCGAACAGCCCGCGCATGGTCCGCAGCGCGGCGCCGACGCCGCCGGTCTGGCGCCGCTCGGGCGGCAGCGTCTCGTCGAGCTTCCGCCAGACCAGGACGGTCAGCAGGGCCCCCACGACGGTGAGGACGACGAAGACCCCGCGCCAGTCGGCGAAGCGCAGCACCTGGCCGCCGACGAGCGGGGCGATGATCGGTGCCGCGCCGGATATGAGCATCAGGGTGGAGAAGAACCGGGCCATCTCGACCCCGTCGTACAGATCGCGTACGACGGCCCGCGCGATCACGATCGCGGCCGCGCCGGCCAGGCCCTGGAGCAGCCGGAAGGCGATCAGCAGCTCGACGGTCGGGGCGAAGGCGCAGATGGCGGTGGCGAGGACGTAGACGACCATGCCGATGAGCAGGGGGCGCCGCCGGCCCCACTTGTCGCTCATCGGGCCGATCACCAGCTGGCCCAGGGCCATGCCGGCGAGGCAGGCGGTGAGGGTGAGCTGGACGGTCGCGGCAGGGCTGTTCAGGACCTTGGCCACCGTCGGCAGCGCCGGCAGGTACATGTCCATGGACAGCGGGGGGAGCGCGGTGAGCCCGCCGAGGATGAAGGTGACGAGCAGCCCCGTCCGGCGTGCGGCTGTCAGGGGCGCGGTGGTGGTGGTGATGATGGTGGGGGAAGGGGTCGAGGGCGACGAGTCCTTCGAGGGCGCTGTCGCGCGGCCTCTCTCCGACATGCGGAAACTCCAGTCTTATCGTCATTTCTCAGCACCCCTGCCGCCCCATGCTCTCAGCAATCGGAACGTTCCGGGACGGGCGGCCCATGTGACGTAACCTGCGGCCCCATGAACGCACGCGTGAAGCAGATCGCCGTAGTGACCGGAGCCGGATCCGGAATCGGCCGCTCAGTGGCACTCACCCTCGCCGCCGCCGGATGGGCGGTGGCCGTGGCCGGCCGCAGGACCGGGCCGCTGGAAGAGGCCGCCGAGGCCGCCAGGGCCGCCCACCCGGACGCCGACGTGCTGTGCGTACGGGCCGACGTGAGCGATCCGCGCGACGTGACCTCGCTGTTCGAGACCGTGTCCGAGCGCTACGGGCGGGTCGACCTGCTCTTCAACAACGCGGGCACCTTCGGCCCGGCCGGAGTCCCGCTGGAGGACATCTCCTACGAGGCCTGGCGCTCGGTGGTCGACGTCAACCTCACCGGCTCCTTCCTCTGCGCGCAGGCGGCCTTCCGGGTGATGAAGGCCCAGGACCCGCAGGGCGGCCGCATCATCAACAACGGCTCCATCTCCGCGCACGTGCCCCGGCCGAACTCGATCGCCTACACCGCGACCAAGCACGCCATGACCGGCCTGACGAAGTCCCTGTCGCTGGACGGACGGCCGTACGGGATCGCGTGCGGGCAGATCGACATCGGCAACGCGGCCACCGAGATGACCGAGCGGATGCAGACCGGGATCATGCAGGCCAACGGACAGCTCGCGGTGGAGCCCGTCATGGACGCGTCCGACGTGGCGCGCACGGTGCTGCACATGGCGGAGCTCCCGCTGGGGGCCAACGTGCAGTTCGCGACGGTGATGGCGACCGCGATGCCCTACATCGGGCGCGGCTGACCCGTTTCGCACCCGTCCCGGGGCCCGTCCCGACCTGCGAATACGCTCCGGATCCGGGAATGCGGGCCCGGTGTCCGCAGTTGAGTCGATCATGACCGACGTACTGCGCTACACCGCCTTCTCCGACGACCCGTCCGGCGGCAACCCCGCCGGTGTCGTCCTCGACGCCGCGGGCCTCGACGAGGCCGCCATGCTGAAGATCGCCGCCGAACTGGGCTACAGCGAGACGGCTTTCCTCACCGCCCCGCCCGAGGGCCTGGGCGGTGAGGAAGGTCGGGCCTTCACCGTTCGCTATTTCAGCCCGAAGGTGGAGGTCCCGTTCTGCGGGCACGCCACCGTGGCCACCGCCGTCGCGCTGGGCGAGCGGATCGGCCCGGGCGAGCTGCTGTTCGCGACCCGCGCGGGCACCGTGCCGGTGTCGGTGACCCGGGAGGGCGACGGGCTGCGCGCCACCCTGACCAGCGTCGAACCGCACATCGAGGACCTGGACCCGGCCGACCTCGCCGAGGCCCTGGCCGCGCTGGACTGGCCGGCCGCCGACCTGGATCCGCAGTTCCCGCCGCGGATCGCCTACGCCGGCGCCCGCCACCTGGTGCTCGGCGCCGCCACCCGGGCCCGGCTCGCGGACCTGACCTACGACTTCGCCCGGCTGGAGGCGCTGATGCGGCGCCTCGACCTGGTCACCGCGCAGCTCGTGCACCGGGCGGGCCCGGCGGAGTTCCACGTACGCAACCCCTTCCCGGTCGGCGGCGTCGTCGAGGACCCGGCGACCGGCGCGGCCGCGGCCGCCTTCGGGGCGTACGCCCGCGAGCTCGGCCTGGTCCCGGCCGACGCCGTCCTCACCCTGCACCAGGGCGAGGACATGGGACGCCCCGGCGTCCTGACGGTGGAGCTCCGGTC
Organism: Streptomyces sp. NPDC059957; assembly: GCF_042730015.1. Taxonomy (NCBI): domain Bacteria; kingdom Bacillati; phylum Actinomycetota; class Actinomycetes; order Kitasatosporales; family Streptomycetaceae; genus Streptomyces; species Streptomyces sp. NPDC059957. Next base: position 11,288 of record NZ_JBHWMB010000052.1, read on the forward strand.
CGGCGACTCCCGGGTCCGGGTGGGCGGCGCGGGGGCGCTGATCCCGTAGTGCGGATCGAGACGTACGAAGTCCTGCCCTCCGGGCTCGCCGCGCAGGTGGCGGCCCTGGAGGCGCAGGCATGGCCCGGGTCGTCCCCCGGGCACGACCCGGCGCTCGCCCCGCGCGCCCTGCTGCTCCTGGACGCCGACGGGCGGGTCGCCGCCTGCCTGGCGCTGCTGTACAAGCCGGTCCGGCTCGCGGACGGGCGCACCTACCGCGCGGCCGGGCTGAGCGGCGTGGTCACCCGGGCCGGCGTACGGGGGCGCGGGTACGGCTCCCGGCTGGTGGCGGCGGCCCGCGCGGCGCTCGCCGCCGATCCGGCGGTGGACCTGGCGCTGTTCAGCTGCGACCGGGAGCTGGCCCCGTTCTACGAGGCGGCCGGCTTTGAGGTGCTGCCGGGCACGGTCTTGGTCGGCGGCACCCCCGCGGACCCCCTCGCGACGGACGCCCCGGGCCTCGGCAAGACGGTGCTCGGGGCGTTCTTCGCCCGGGACGCCCGCGCCGCGGACGACGAAGGCCGCGCGGACCAGGTCCGCGCGGCCTTCACCGGCATCCGCGTCCCCCTCTACCCGGGGACGGTCGACAGGCTGTGGTGAGTCAGGAGCCGCTCGGCGCCGACTTCTTCGCCCCGGACTTCGGCGACGACGCCGGCTTGCCGGGCTTGACCAGCGGCGGGGCCAGGAACAGGGTGAGCACCGGAACCAGGTACAGGGCCCACACGACGACCTGGAGCACCGTCGGGTCCGGCTGGAAGTTGAAGGTGCCCTTCAGCAGAGTCCCGTACCAGCTGTCCGGCGGGATCGTCGAGCTGATGTCGAAGGCCTTGTCGTTCAGTCCCGGCACGAAGTCGGCCTCCTGGAGGTCGTGGACCCCGTACGCGAGCACGCCCGCGGCGACCACGACCAGCATGCCGCCGGTCCACGTGAAGAACTTCGACAGGTTGATCTTCAGCGCGCCGCGGTAGAACAGCCAGCCCAGGACGATCGACGACCCGATGCCGAGCAGCACGCCGATCAGCGGGCCCGCGCCGTCACCGGCCGCGTGCACCGAACGCCACACGAACAGCGAGGTCTCCAGGCCCTCCCGGCCGACGGCCAGGAACGCGGTGGCCACCAGGGCGCCGGTGCCCATCGCGAGCGCCGCGTCGAGCTTGCCGTGGAGCTCGGCCTTCAGGTGCCGCGCGGTGCGCTTCATCCAGAAGACCATCCAGGTGACCAGGCCGACCGCGACGATCGACAGGGTGCCGCCGATGGCCTCCTGCGCCTTGAAGGTCAGTTCCTGCGTGCCGAACTCGAGGCCCGCGCCGAAGGCCAGGGACACCGCGGCGGCCAGGCCGACGCCCAGCCACAGCGGCCCCAGCCTGTCCTTGTTCCCGGTCTTCACCAGGTACGCGATGAGGATGCAGACGACGAGGCTGGCTTCCAGCCCCTCGCGCAGTCCGATCAGATAGTTGCTGAACATCTCGGTTTTCCCCGTCCCCTACGCGAACAGCGTCCGGCCCCACCAGTCGTCCTTGTCACGGACGCCCGGCGGGACGGCGAAGACGGCCGAACCCACGTGCTGGATGTATTCGTTGAGGACATCGGCCTTCGCCAGGCTGCGCTGCACCGGGACGAAGCCCTTGCGGACGTCGCGCTGGTAAGCGAGGAAGAACAGGCCAGCGTCGAGCCGGCCCAGTCCGTCCGTGCCGTCGGTGAAGGAGTAGCCGCGGCGCAGCATCATCGCGCCGTTGTTGCTGTCCGGGTGCGCGAGGCGGACGTGCGCCTCGGGCTTCATCGCCTTCAGGAACGGCTCGTCGCGCTCCTTGGACTTGCCCACGGGGGCGCCCTCGCCCTTGTCGCGGCCGAAGATGTCCTCCTGCTCGCCCAGGGGCGTGCGGTCCCACGTCTCGATGTTCATCCGGATCCGGCGCGCCACGAGGTACGAGCCGCCGGCCAGCCAGTCGCTGCCATCTCCGGCGCCGACCCACACGTGCTTGTCCAGGGCGGCCTTGTCGGTGCCCGAGATGTTCCGGGTGCCGTCCTTGAAGCCCATCATGTTGCGCGGGGTCTGCGCGTCGGGCGTGGTCGAGGAGGTCTTGCCGAAGCCCAGCTGCGACCAGCGCACCGCCGTCTTGCCGAAGCCGATGCGGGCGAGCTGGCGGATGGCGTGCACCGCGACCTGGGGGTCGTCGGCGCAGGCCTGGACGCACAGGTCGCCGCCGGAGCGGGCGGGGTCGAGGTTGTCGCCGGGGAAGAGCTCCAGGTCGATCAGAGCCTCGGGGCGCTTGCCCTCCAGACCGAAGCGGCCCTTGGCGAACAGGCCCGGCCCGAAACCGATGGTCAGGGTGAGGCGGGAGGCCTTCAGGCCCAGCGCCTCGCCCGTGTCGTCCGGCGGGGCCTGGGGGTGCCCGCCGAAGCCGCCCTCGCCGACCGGCTGGCCGGCCGTCATCAGGCGGGCCGCGGCGGTCCAGTCCTTGAGGAGCTGGATCAGCTCGGCGCGGTCCTTCGTCTTCACGTCGAAGGCCGCGAAGTGCAGGCGGTCCTGGACGGCACTGGCGATACCGGCCTGGTGCTCGCCGTGGAACGGCACGGCCGCACCGGCCGCGACCGCCGAGACCATGTCGGGGCCCGAGTTCAGAGCGATGGCCGTACCGCCGGCCGCCGCGGCGCCGAGCGCGAGGCCCGCGCCGCCCCAGCCCAGGACGGCCCGGCGCGAGGGCGCACCCGGGGCGGCCTGCTCCGGGGCGCCGTCGCGGGCACCGTCGTCCGGTGCGGACTCCTGCTCGGACACCGACTCGCTCATGTGAGGATCTCCCGCCTGCTCTGCTGTTCCGGAGTTACTTCGCGACCGCGGCGGCCAGCTTCGAGAGCGGCTCGGCCAGCGCGTTGACGCCGTCGGAGAGCTCCTTGCGCTCGGCCTCGCCGACCTTGTCGTACGAGACGAACTCGTACACGGCCTTGTTCGGGCGGTACTTCTCCAGCAGGTTGTTCAGCGCCGCGAACTGCTTGTCCAGCTCGGCGGTGAGCGCGGGGTCGGTCTTCGACGTGACCGGCTTGAGCAGCTCGTACGCCTTCTCCGCGCCCTCGACGTTGGCCTTGAAGTCGACCAGGTCGGTGTGGCTGTAGCGCTCTTCCTCACCCGTCACCTTGCCGGTGGCGACCTCGTCGAGGAGCTCCTTGGCGCCGTTCGCCATCGAGGTGGGGGTGATCTCCGCCTGGCCGACCTTCTTCTGCCACACGGCCAGGTCGGCCATCAGGGTCTCGGCGAGCTTCTTGTCCGCGTCGTCGATCTTGTTGCCCTCGAAGAGGGACTTCTCCAGCTTGTGCCAGCCGGTCCAGTCCTTCTCCGGGTCCTGGCCCGCCTCCAGGCCGTCCTCGCGGAGGTCGACCTTCGGGTCGATGTCACCGAAGGACTCGGCGACCGGCTCGGTGCGCTCCCAGCCGATGCGCGAGGGGGCGTACGCCTTCTTCGCGGCCTCGACGTCGCCGGCCTTGACCGCGTCCGCGAAGACCTGCGCCTTGGGGATGGTCTCGTCGGCCTGCTCCTGCACGTACTTGCGGTACGCGGCGACCGCGGCGTCGGCCTCGGGGCTGCGCTTCACGGCGGCGCCGCCGCCGGTGGCCTTGACCTGCTGGCGGATGCCGTCGCCCTTCATGCCGGGCTTGCAGGCGATCTCGTAGTCGCCCGCCTTGAGCTCGGCGGTGATGGTGGCCTTGGTGCCGGGGCCGATGTTCTCGCGCTCGGTGACGATGCGGTCGTCGGGGAACAGGACGTAGAGCTCGGTGACCTTGGAGCCCTTGTTCTCGACCTCGATGGTGACCTTGCCCGCCGGGAACTCCGTCGCGGAGACCTCGCAGGCCGAGTCGGAGGCGGCCACCTTGATGACGCCGTCGCCGGACGCGTCGCTCTTCTCGGAGCAGCCGGTGACCGCGGTGAGGGCGGCCACGACGGCTGCCGCGGTAACGACGGTGAGGCGGGCGGGGCGCATAGGGGGCTCCTGGCAGTCTGGCGTTCGGCAGACGGCCGCCCCGATCGGGTGGGGGCGGCCGGTGAGGCGGACCTAACTTAACCGAGGCTTACCTCACCCATACCCAGACGTCCAGTGATTCAGCGCACACCTTCGGCCGCCGGACACGGAGGCGTCACGGACCCGCCACGACGCCCCCATGACCGGGTCAAGCCGAGGTCAAACCCCGGTGGGCGTTCCGTACGGCGGCACGCTCCGCTCCGGGATCGCCCGGCTCGCCGTCCCGTACGGGGACCACCAACGGTGCCCCGGTGCGCGGGTGCGGGAGGACCTCCACCGGCTGGCGGTAGACCCGGCTCAGCAGCCCGTCCTCGAACACCTCCGCGGGCGGGCCGTCCACCGCGATCCTGCCGTCGTGCAGGACGGCCACCCGGTCCGCGTACGCCGCCGCCAGACCCAGGTCGTGCAGGACCACCACGACCCCGTCCCCGGCCGCCGCCCGCTCCCGGCAGATCCGCAGCACCAGCTCCTGGTGGCGCAGGTCCAGGGCCGCGGTCGGCTCGTCGAGCAGCAGCAGCGGGGCCCGCTGGGCCAGTACGCGGGCCAGCGCGACCCGGGCCCGCTCGCCGCCGGACAGCGCCGAGAACGGGCGGGCCGCGAAGCCCGTCACCTCGGTGGCGGCCATCGCGGCGGCCACCGCCTCCTCGTCGGAGTCGGCCAGCTCGGTGCCCGCCCAGGGGGCGCGGCCCATCCGTACGACGTCCTCCACGGGAAAAGGGAAGGCCAGCGCGGCCGATTGGGGGAGCACCGCCCGGCGCAGCGCCAGCTCGGGGGCCGGCCAGTCGCCCACCGGGCGCCCGTCGATCCGGACCTCCCCGGAGGCCGCCGGCAGGTCCGCGGACAGGGCCGCCAGCAGGGTGGACTTGCCCGCGCCGTTCGGCCCGACCAGGGCCAGCACCTCCCCGGCCCGCACGGTCAGCCCGATCCCGGCGAGCACCTCGCGCCCGCCCAGCCGTACGCGCAGGTCCGTGACCTCGGCGAGCGGCGCACCGGGGGCGGGCCGGGCGGGGACGGCGCGCTTGTTCCCGCGAAGGCGGAGCGCGGCGAGGCCGGAACGCAGCCGGACGCTCATGCCCAGCCTCCTTGCTTGCGGCGGGTGCGGCGCAGCAGCCAGAAGAAGAACGGGCTGCCGAGCAGGGCGGTCAGGACACCGAGCGGCAGCTCGGCGGGCTGGGCGAGGGTCCGCGCGGCCAGGTCTCCGGCGACCAGCACCACGGCTCCGGCGAGCGCGCTGCCGGGCACCAGGAACCGGTGGCCCGGACCGTTGGCCATGCGCAGCAGGTGCGGCACGAGCAGTCCGACGAAGCTGATGATCCCGGCCACGGCGACGGCCGCCGCGGTGAGCAGCGCGACGAGCAGGATCAGCGCGAGCCGCAGCCGCTCGACGTCGACGCCGAGGTGGCGGGCGGGGCGCTCGCCGAGGGACAGCAGGTCCAGCTTGCGGGAGTAGAAGGGGGCGAGGACCAGGCCGAGCAGCGCGCAGGGCAGGACGGCGAGCACCTTGGGCCAGGTGGCCTGGGCGAGGGAGCCGAGCTGCCAGAAGGTGATCTGGTTCACCTGGCCGCTGTCCGCGAAGAAGATGAACAGGCCGATCAGGGCGCCCGCGAAGGCGTTGACGGCGATGCCGGTCAGGATGAGGGTGACGACCTCGGTCTTCCCGCCGTTGCGGGAGAGCAGGTAGACGGCGCCTACGGTGATCAGCCCCGCGACGAACGCGCAGGCGGTGATGGTCCAGTTGCCGAAGAAGGTCAGGCCCAGCCCGATCGCGGCGACCGCCCCGACGGCCGCGCCCGCCGAGATCCCGATGACCCCGGGCTCGGCCAGGGGGTTGCCGAACACCCCCTGCATCAGCGCTCCGGCGCAGCCGAGGCTCGCCCCGACGAGCAGGGCGAGCACCACGCGCGGCAGCCGTACGTTCCACAGCACGCTCTCCCCGACCCGGTCGAGGGCGGCGCCCCCCAGCCCGAGGCGGTGCTGCACCGACCCGACCACCTCCCCGAGCGGGATCTCGTAGGCACCCACTCCGGCGGAGACCAGCGCGAGCAGCACGAGTACGGCGGCCAGGGCGCCGGTGAGCCAGGCGGAACCCCACCGCCGCCGGGGCGGTGCGCCGGCGGCGGTGGGGACGGCCCGGGACGCCGCCCGCCCGGGAGCGGGAAGGGGGTCCGCTCCGGGCGGCGTCTCGGGGGCTTCGTAGGAGAGGGACACGTCAGGAGGCCTTGCCGTAGAGCTGGGTGATGAGGGAGGTCAGGACCTGGTCGGTGCGGGGGCCGTAGTTGAGCAGGACCCCGTCGTCGACGGTGATGACCCGCCGGTCCATTCCGGCCGGGGTCTGGGCCACGCCCGGGATCTTGACCAGCCCGTCCACGCCGCCGACGGACTCCAGGCCCTTGGACATGACGAGGATCGCGTCGGGCGCGGCGGCCGCCAGGGCCTCGCTGGTGATCGGGGTGAAGTCCTTGCCGAGCCCCGACTCCGGGCCGGTGTCCACCGCGCCGGCCGCCTCCAGCAGGGAACCGGCGCCGGAGTCGGAGCCGCCCATCAGGTACACGGAGGCCGTGCCGCGCAGGTAGAGGAAGGCCACGCGCGGCTTCTTGCCCGAGGCGGGCAGGGCCCCCCGGGCGGCGGCGATCCGGTCGGCGGTGCGCTGGTTCAGCCGTGCGCCGGCCTCCTTGACGCCCAGCGCGGCGGCGACGGTGTCGGTCCGCTTCGCCACGTCCTCCAGGGACTTGGCCGGGGCCACCACCAGGAGGGGGATGCCCGCGTCGCGGATCTGCTGGATCGCCTCGGCGGGGCCGGAGGTGGTCTCGGCCAGTACCAGGGTCGGACGCAGCGACAGCACGCTCTCGGCGGAGACGTCGTGGCCCCGCGTCACCACCGGGAGCTCCGCTGCCTGTTCGAAGGTGGCGGTGATGTCCTTGGCGACGACCTTGGGGCCGAGCCCGAGGGTGTACACGATCTCGTTGAGTCCGCCCGTCAGCGGCACCACCCGGTCCGCCGAGGCGACGGTGACCTCGGCCCCATCCGCCGAGGCCACGGTCGCCGGAAGGACGGGCACGGGCGCCGGGGCGAGCGGTTCCACCCGGTCCGGGACGGCCGGGGCGCCCGCTCCGGTGGCGGGGGAGGGGGTGGCCGTACCTCCGCAGGCGCTCACGCCGAGTGCCAGGACCACGGAGGTCAGGGCAACGGCGAAGCGGGACACGCGGGTTGAGGCGGCGGGCGTAGGCACGAAGGCACCGTCCTGATCGTCCGACTGGGGTGGTGGACCCGGTTCGCCGGGGGTGGGGGCCCGGTTCGAGGTTCCGGGTGCCAGGGGGTTTCCCACCCGGCCGAACGTAGCTTAGGTTAGCCTAACCTCGCTCGCTAGACCCTGGAGGGGACATTCATGTCCGCAAGACCCACCCGTGCGTCCGCCGTCGCCCTGCTGGCGACCCTGGCGGCTCTGGGAGCCGTTCTGCTCCCGGCGACCGCCGCCCAGGCCGCGGGCCGCACCGTGGAGGGCGGGCGGCTCGACTGGGGCATCAAATCCTCCTTCCAGAGTTACGTCACCGGCCCGGTGGCCAAAGGCGGGTTCAAGCTGAAGAACGGAGCCGCCACGGCCGGCGGCAGCCTGTTCCGCTTCCACTCCGCCAGCGGCTCCTACGACCCGGACAGCGGCTCCCTGGAGGCTTCCTTCAGCGGCGGCGTCTCCTTCCAGGGCCACCAGAAGGCGGACGGCACGTACGAGCTGGACATGAGCGTCAGCCGCCCCACCGTCAAGATCAGCGGTGGCGGCGGCACCCTCTACGTGGACGTCTCGAGCAAGGCCAAGGAGGGCGGAGCGGTCACCACCGCCTCCCAAGTCCCCTTTGCCAAGCTGGGGCTGGGCGGGGTGAACATGAAGGGCGGCGGCAGCCCGGTCGCCCTCGCCAACATCCCGGCCACCCTCACCGAGCAGGGCGCCAAGGCCTTCGCCGGCTACTACGCGGCCGGCGCGCAGCTCGACCCGGTCTCCCTCTCCGTGGACGTCAAGGCCGCAGCTCCGGCCGCCTCGTCCTCATCCGCGCCCTCGCCGAGCACTCCGGCCGGCTCCCAGTCCCCGCAGGCCGCCGGGCAGTTCACCGACGCCGCCGTGGACTGGGGGGTGCGGCGCACCTTCCGCGAGTACGTCTCCGGCTCCATCGGCCAGGGCAAGTGGGAGCTGGCCGAAGGCGCCCAGGACGGCGGAGCGCTGTTCCGCTTCCCGCAGGGCAAGGGCGCGTACGACGGCGCGAAGGGCACCCTTGACGCCGCCTTCGCCGGGTCCGTGCACTTCACCGGGGCCCACCTCGACCTGAAACTCGCGAAGATCACGGCCAAGGTGGAGAACGGCAAGGGCGTGCTGTCCGCCGACGTCACCACCGCCGCGGACACCAAGACCGCGGTCCCGCTCGTGGAGTTCGACGCCAAGGGCCTCAAGACCGAGGGCGGCCTCGCCACCCTGACCGAAGCCCCGGCCACCCTGACCGAGGGCGGAGCCGCGGCCTTCAACTCGATGTACAAGGCCGGCACCGAGATGGACCCCGTCTCCCTCGCGGTCGCCCTCGACGCCACCGCGAAGCTCCCGGCCCTCCCGAACCTCGGCTCGACGGCCACCCCCGCGGCCCCGCCGGCCCCGACCGGGACCCCGGCCGCCGCCGCGAAGGCGGACGAGTCCTCGAACACCGGCCTGTACGCCGCCCTCGCGGTGGCCGCCCTCGTCCTCGCCGGCGGAGCGGCCTTCCTGGTCCTGCGCAACCGACGCAAGGAATCCACCGCCACCCCGGGCGCCACGACCCCGGCCCCGTCGCCCCCGGCCGCCGGCTCGGCCACCCCCTCCGACTCCCCGGACTCCTCCGGGCCCCCCGCTGCCGGCCCGCGGGACTGACGACCCCGCACCCCGAAACCGCGCCACCCGGACGGCCCGATCGCTCGGACTACCGGCACTACCGGCACTACCGGCACTACCGGCACTACCGGCACTACCGGCACTACCGGTATCGCCCGGACAGCCAGCCCGCTCGCACTACCTGCACGGCCAGCCCGCTCGCACCGCCCGGACGGCCATCCCGCTCGTACTACCCGCACTACCGGCACCGACCGGACGGCCGGCCCGCTCGCACTACCCGCACTACCGGCCCGCTCGTGCGGCCCGCACCACCCGCACGACCCACACCGCCCCTGTAGCCCGCACGGCCTGTGCGACCGCACCACCCCCGTACGTGCGCAGCGCGCCACACACGCCAGGCCCCGCAGGGCCCCGCACCACGGGCCCCGGACCGCCGGGGCCCGGACCGCCGGGCCCCGGCTCGGCCGCACCCTGCTCCGGCATGCCCCCGTTCCGTCCCTTCCGCCTCCTCGGCCCCCGTTTCAGGAGAACTCCGCCATGTCATCGATCCGCCGTCCCATCGCCCTCGCCGCCGCCGTGGCCACCTCGGCCGCGATAGCCGCCACCGCGTTCGTCCTGCCCGCCACCGCGGCGGGCAGCGCGCCGGCCGCCTCCGCGGCGCAGGGCGCCCCCGCGACGATCCCGGTCGTCGACGGCACCCTCGACTGGGGCGTTCTGGAGAGCTACCGCACCTACGTCACGACCATCGCCCAGGGCCAGATCACCGTCGCGGACGGCGCGAAGAAGACCACCAAGGGCTTCACCTTCGGCTCGGCCACCGGCGCGTACGACCCGTCGAGCCACCTCGTGACCGCCGCCTTCAAGGGCAGCGTCACCTTCAAGTCGGCCGCGCACCGCTTCGAGGTGAAGCTCGCGAACCTGCGCATCGACACCGGTAGGAAGCTGCTGATCATCGACGTCACCCGGGACGGCGTGCTCACGAAGGACGTCGCCTTCGCGAAGGTCGCCTTCGGCGGGCAGTCGATGGCCAACCTGGGCACCACGCTGACCGCCGACGCCGCCAAGCTCCTCGGCTCGGACAGCTACAAGGACAAGGCGGGCGACCCGCTGACGGCCGTACTGAAGTTCCCGCCGCCGCCCACCCAGAGCCCGTCCCCCTCCGCGAGCCCGACCAAGTCCCCGACCTCCTCCCCGTCCGCCTCCGCCTCCCCCTCCGCTTCCTCGTCGAAGCCCGCACCGTCGAAGCCGGCCTCCCCCAAGCCCACCGCCTCCACCAGCTCTCCGGCGACCGGCGGCCCGCAGCAGATCCTCGGCGGCAAGCTGGCCTGGGGCATCAAGGAGTCCTTCCGCAAGTACGTCCAGAGCGCGGGCGGCACCGTCACCCCCACCGACGGCGCGGTCGCGAACGGCGACAGCTTCGCCTTCGCCGGCGGCAAGGGCACCCTCGACACCAAGGCGCGCAAGCTCAACGCCACCTTCGCGGGCAACCTGCGCTTCCAGTACGCGGCCCACGGCATCGAGATGACCTTCGGCAACGTCCGCATCAACGCCGAGGGCGACAAGGGCACCCTGGTCCTGGACGTGAAGACGGCCTCCGGGGTCAAGACGAACATCCCCTTCGCCACGCTCGACCTCTCGAAGGCCGACTACAAGACCAAGGACGGCGTACTCGCCCTGAACGCGGTGCGCACCGCGCTCACGGCCGAGGGCTCCGCGGCCTTCGCCAACGACACCACCGGCTCCATGTACCCGGTGGGGACCCGGGCGGACGACGTCAACCTGACCGTCTCGGTGGACAAGGACGCCGTCCTGCCCCCGGCCGGCACCGGCGGCACGGGTACCACGGGCGGCACCGGCACCGGAGGCGGCGGCACCGTCGGAGGCGGCCTCGCCGCCACCGGCGCCGAGATCCCGGCCGGCGCGCTGCTCGGTTCCTCCGCCGCCATCATCGCCGCGGGCGCGGGCGCGGTGTTCGTCGCGCGCAGGCGCCGCACGGCCCAGAACTGACCCGTGCTTCAATGCCCGGGTGAACGATCTCGACGTCCTGAGGGTCTTCTGCGCGGGTGACGGCAGCCACGGCAACGCGCTGGGCGTCGTACGCGACGGCCGGTCCTGCCCCGACGACACGTCGCGGCAGGCGCTGGCCGCCGAACTGGGCTACAGCGAGACGGTGTTCGTCGACGATCCCGAGCGCGGGATCGTCGACATCCGCACCCCCGGCACCCGGATGTCCTTCGCCGGGCACCCGTTGGTCGGAGTCGCGTGGCTGCTCGACATCGAGGAGCTCCAGCCCCCGGCGGGAGCCGTATGGGCGCGCGACGACGGGGAGTTCACCTGGATCACCGCCCGCCCCGAATGGGTCGAGGGCAAGCGCACCGAGCAGTACGCCGACGCCGCCGAGGTGGACGCGCTGCCCAGCCCGCCGCCGGGTGAGGGCTGGCTGTACGCCTGGGCGTGGGAGGACGAGGCCGCGGGCCGGATCAGGGCCCGCGGTTTCCCGCGCCGCCCCGACGGGGTGATCGCGGAGGACGAGGCCACGGGCTCGGCGGCGATCGTTCTGACGGCCGAACTGAACCGGGCCCTGAACATCACCCAGGGCGCCGGCTCCCAGATCCTCACGGCCCCGGGCCCCGACGGCACCGTAGAGGTCGGCGGCCGCGTCCGCTTCGCCGAATCCAGCCTCGCCGGCGTGTGAGGCGCGGGGTCTGGGGCGGAGCCCCGGGAGCCTAGGGGGGCAGCCGTCCGCGGCGCAGGCCGCCGCGCGCCCGGGGGCGCAGCCCGGAAGGGGGGTGGGCCCAATGGGCCCGCCCCCCTTCCCCGTTCAGCCCGCCGCAGGCGTCACGCGCTCAGGGGGAACTGCTCGCCCAGCTCGCGGAAGACCGCGCCGTTGTAGTCGAAGGCGCGCTTGCACTCGTCGATGATGCGCTGCTTCTCCAGGTCGTCCGCGGCGATCGTGTCCAGCAGCTCGCGGTAGGTCCGCTTGAAGGCGGCCGGGTTGGAGATGTCCGCGAAGACGTAGAAGCGGACGCCGTCGCCCTTGCGCTCGAAGCCCCAGGTCCGCTCCGCCTTGTCGCGGATGATCTGGCCGCCGGAGAGGTCGCCCAGGTAGCGGGTGTAGTGGTGGGCCACGTACCCGCCCGGCCAGGAGGCCGCGCACTCGGCCACGCGGGCCGCGTAGGCCTCGGTGGCGGGCAGCGCGACCAGGGTCTCGCGCCATTCGGGACCCCGCAGGTGGGCCAGGTCCCGCTCGATCTCCGCGAGGCGCATCAGCTCGGGCTGTATGAACGGTCCGGCGACGGCGTCGTCCCGCAGGGCCTCGGCGGCGTCCTCCAGGGCCTTGTACACGAACCACAGCTGCTCGGTGTAGCGCGTGTACGCGTCCACCCCGAGCCGGCCGCCGAGCAGGTCGCTCATGAACGTCGAGGTCTCCGCCTCGGTGTGCTGTTCGTGGGAGGCGACACGGATGACGGTGGAGAAGGCGTCCAAGGCGGACCTCCGAGAGATCGGAAGAAAAGGGGGAGCCGGGCGTGGCGGCCGTGCCGCCACACCCGATCCTCCTACTTAGGCTTACCTAAGTCAATGTGTTCCCGACGCCTTGTCGGTAAAAACCTCCGCGAGGTGGGATTCCTCGGATCAGGGGAGCGTCAGGATCTCCGCCCCGGTGTCCGTGACCACCAGTGTGTGCTCGAACTGCGCGGTCCGCTTGCGGTCCTTCGTGACCACCGTCCAGCCGTCCTCCCACATGTCGTACTCGTGGGTGCCCAGGGTCAGCATCGGCTCGATGGTGAAGGTCATCCCGGGCTCGATGACGGTGGTGGCGTGCGGGCTGTCGTAGTGCGGGACGATCAGACCGGAGTGGAAGGACGAGTTGATCCCGTGCCCGGTGAAGTCCCGGACGACGCCGTAGCCGAAGCGCTTCGCGTACGACTCGATGACCCGGCCGATGATGTTGATCTGCCGGCCCGGCCTGACGGCCTTGATGGCCCGGTTCAGGGCCTCGCGGGTGCGCTCCACGAGCAGCCGCGACTCCTCGTCCACGTCCCCGCAGAGGTACGTGGCGTTGTTGTCGCCGTGCACCCCGCCGATGTAGGCGGTCACGTCGAGGTTGACGATGTCGCCGTCCCGCAGGACGGTCGAGTCGGGGATCCCGTGGCAGATGACCTCGTTGAGCGAGGAGCACAGGGACTTGGGGAAACCGCGGTAGCCCAGCGTCGAGGGGTAGGCGCCGTGATCGCACATGAACTCGTGGGCGACCCGGTCCAGCTCGTCGGTGGTCACCCCCGGTGCGATCAGCTTGGCGGCCTCTTCCATCGCCTGGGCGGCGATCCGGCCGGCGATGCGCATGGCCTCGATGGTCTCGGGCGTCTGCACCTCCGGTCCGGTGTACGGAGTGGGCGCGGGCTTGCCCACGTACTCGGGCCGGCGGATGTTTCCGGGAACGGAACGGACGGGAGTGAGCTCGCCTGGTACGAGCAGCGACTGGCCAGACATACGAGCGAGTGTATCGAGCGGGTATGGGGCAGCATGGCGACAGAGAGAGGAGCCTGACGATGGCCCTGTTCAAGAAGCGCCAGGTGGGCAAACCCGGCGAGTGGTATTACTGCCTGGTCCACAAGAAGGTCGAGGAAGGCCCCGAGTGCCCGGCGAAGGACCGTTTCGGCCCCTACGCGACACCCGAAGAGGCGAACCACGCCATGGAGACGGCGCAGGAGCGCAATCTCGAATGGCAGAACGACCCCAAATGGAACGACAAGACCCGTGAGACCGAGGAAGGCACGGGCACGGGTACCCCGTAGCCAGGCCTACCAGCGGCTGGGCGGCGGCGCGGCCAACTGGTCGGCCAGCCGCGCCAGCCGGTCCCGGAACCGTCTCGGCCCGCGCTGCACCGGCAGGCTGTTCTCCCCGGCCGCGGCGCTGACCAGGTGCTGCACGGTGTCCAGGTCGAGCTCGGCGGCCCCGTCCGGTACGGACAGCACCTCGTGCGCGAGGGTCCCGAGATCCGCGTCCCCGCCGTCCATGGACAGTACGGTCGCCCCCGCGCGCCGGGCGTCGTGCACCCGCTCCAGCAGCCCGTCCCCGGGCCGCTCCGGAGCCACCACCAGCAGCGTGTGACCGCGCCGGGCAGCCTCCAGCCGGCTCAGCCCGACCGACAGGTGCGGGGCGTCACCGGGCAGCACCTGGTGGCGTACGAGCGTGGGCGCCAGCTCCGGCAGCCCCGACCAGGCGGCCTCGTCGACCAGGTGTGCCGCCAGGTGCCAGGGCTCGTACTGCTCGGTCCCGACCAGCAGCAGGTTCCCGCCGGCCGGCACGACCGACCGCCGCAGCGTCCCGGCGAACCGGCGCGCGGCGCCGGGCCACTCCGTACCGGCGAGCACCTCGCGCAGCAGCGCGACTCTCACGGCGTCCACACCGGCATCCTGCCGCATGGAAGGGACAAAGGGGAGCGGTTCCCCCCATCTCCCGCCCCGCCCCGCCCCCCGCCCCGCCCCCCGAGCCGTCTCGCACCTCCGCGGGCATCTCACACGGTCCGCGCATTCGACTCTGACGATCTCGCGGCTACCCTCGCCCCCATGACCTCCACAGACAGCACGCAGCAGCCCGCGAAGGCCCCCGCCAAGGCCCCCGCCAAGGACCCCTGGGACCTCCCCGACGTCTCCGGCCTCGTCGTAGGCGTCCTCGGCGGCACCGGCGACCAGGGCCGGGGCCTCGCCTACCGGCTCGCCCGCGCCGGCCAGAAGGTGATCATCGGCTCCCGCGCCGCCGACCGCGCGCAGACCGCCGCCGACGAGCTCGGGCTCGGTGTGGAGGGCGCGGACAACGCCGAGTGCGCGCGCCGCAGCGACATCGTGATCATCGCGGTGCCGTGGGAGGGACACGCCAAGACCCTGGAATCGCTGCGCGAGGACCTCGCCGGCAAGCTCGTGGTCGACTGCGTCAACCCGCTCGGCTTCGACAAGCAGGGCGCGTACGCCCTCCAGGTCGAAGAGGGCAGCGCGGCCCAGCAGGCCGCCGCCCTCCTCCCGGACTCCCGCGTCACCGCCGCCTTCCACCACCTCTCGGCGGTGCTCCTCCAGGACGAGTCGATCGACGAGATCGACACCGACGTGATGGTCCTCGGCGAGGTCCGCGCCGACACGGACATCGTCCAGGCCCTCGCCGGCCGCATCCCCGGCATGCGGGGCGTCTTCGCGGGCCGCCTGCGCAACGCCCACCAGGTCGAATCCCTGGTGGCCAACCTCATCTCCACCAACCGCCGCTACAAGGCCCACGCGGGCCTGCGCATCACGGACGTCTGACCCGCCCGGCCCACCGGGCCCGCACAGGACTCCCAGTGGGGACCCCACAGGAACCCCACTGGGAGTCCACCGGGGCCGCCCGCCCGACCGACCCCGCACGGGACCGACGGACCGGGTGGCCCCGCGGAGCGTCCCGCCCCCTCAGCCGCGCCGCCCGCCGCGCCCCTCGGCCGGACCCAGGTGAGCCACCACACCGTGGTAGAAGCGCTCCACGGCATCGTCCACGCTGCGGATGAACCCGGACTCGGTATTCCCCCGCGTGCTCCCCATCCCCTTGAGCAGCGACAGCCGGAAACCGACGACGGCCGAGCCGTCCGCGGGCAGCAGATCGCCCGGCTCGGGCCGCAGCCGCTCCAGCGTGCCGCGCGGCCCGCTCCCCGGCCCCGCCCCGGCGCCCGGCCCGGATCCTCCCGCACCCCCCTGCGCAGTGCGTCTGGGGCGAACCGTAGCGGCGGGAGGAGGAAAAGATCACGGGATGGCGGAAATCGGCCGGACTCGAGCACGCCGGGGCATGGGGGACACTGGAGGGGCTTGAACCGCTTCAGTGTCCCCGAGGAGCCCCCGTCATGCCCCGCCTTGCCGTGTTCGCCGTCGTTCTCTGCGTCCTCGCCACTGCCGCCGCCGTGGTCTCCTTCGTTGAGGGCAGCCTGCTCGGGATCGTGTGGGTGCTGATGGCGGGCATCACGTCGAACATGGCGTGGTTCTACGTGCGCAAGGCGAAGATCGAGAAGGCCGCGGCAGCGGCCCGCACCGCGGGCTAGGTCGGCAGGTCACCAGGACGCCTGGCAGAGGCCGTTGGCGTCCTGCCAGAACTGGTAGAGGTCGCGGCCGCAGTACGCCTCCAGCTCGCCGACGCCCAGCGTTGACAGCACGCTGTACACCGCGTCGAAGAAGTACGCGTTGATCTCCGGGATCCACAGCAGCGCGAAGACGGCCAGCAGGCCGAACGGCGCCAGCGGCGCCACCTCGCGGCGGACCTTGTGGGAGAGCCAGGGCTCGATGATGCCGTAGCCGTCCAGGCCCGGGACCGGCAGGAAGTTCAGGATCGCCGCCGAGACCTGGAGCAGGGCCAGGAAGCCGAGCGCGAAGCGGAACGCCGTCGGCACGCCGTCCAGGGCGTTCAGCCAGAACGGGGCCGTGCAGACGGCCGCGAAGGCCACGTTCGTCAGCGGGCCGGCCGCGGAGATGAGGCTGTGCCGCCACCGGCCCTCGATCCGGTCGCGCTCGATGTACACCGCGCCGCCGGGCAGACCCAGGCCTCCCATGATCACGAAGAGGACGGGGAGGACGATGCTGAGCAGCGCGTGCGTGTACTTGAGGGGGTTCAGCGTCAGGTAGCCCTTCGCGCCGACGCTGAGGTCGCCGCTGTGCAGGGCGGTGCGGGCGTGCGCGTACTCGTGCAGGCACAGGGAGACGATCCAGGCCGCCGTGACGAAGAGGAACACGGCCAGCCCGGTGCTGGTCGAGTACCCCGTCCACACGGCCCACCCGGTCACCGCCATGACGGCGAAGATGCCGAGGAACACCGGACTGATCCGCCGGTCGCCGCGGTCGTGCGTGTGGTGATGACTACGGTTCTGACTGCCCTGGGGACCCATACGGCGAACCTATCCCGGAGGCGGCGCCCGAGGGGGCCCGGGGCCGGAGACAATGGGCCGGTGCGTTACGCGATGCTCGGCACCACTCAGGCCATCCGCGACGACGGGAGCACCGTACCCGTCGGCGGAGCGCGGCTGCGCGCGCTCCTGACGGCGCTCGCGCTGCGGCCGGGGCGGGCGGTGCCGGCGGCCTCGCTCATCGAGGAGGTGTGGGACGGCGACCCGCCCGCGGACGGCCCCGCGGCGCTCCAGGCGCTGGTGGGGCGGCTGCGGAGGGCGCTGGGGCGCGAGGCGGTGGGGTCCGGGGAAGGCGGTTACTGGCTCGTCGCCGACCGGGACGACATCGACCTGTACCGCTTCGAGCGGCTCGCGCGGGCGGCGGCGCGGGCGGCGGCGCAGGCCGCTCCGGCGGAGGCGGCCGCCCTCTACGACGAGGCCCTCGCCCTGTGGCGCGGCGAACCGCTCAGCTCCCTGCCGGGTACCGGGACCGGGCCGGAGGCCGCCCGCTGGGAGGCGCTACGGCTGGACGCGCGCCGGGGCCGCCTGCACGCGGCGCTGGCGCTGGGGGAGGCGGAGCGGGTCCTGCCGGAGCTGACCGCGCTGTGCGCGGGGCTGCCGCTGGACGAGCCCCTGCAGGCCCTGCGCATCCGCGCACTGCGCGACGCGGGCCGCCCGGCGGAGGCGCTGGCCGCTTACGACGGGGTCCGGCGCGACCTGGCCGCCCGCCTGGGCACCACCCCGGGTCCCGCCCTGCGCGCCCTCCACACGATCCTGCTGACCGACCCGACATCGGCCCCCCGCCGCCCCGTCCCGCCGGCCGGCCCCGGACAGCAACCCCCGGCCCCGGCCGGACACGATCACCCCGGTCCCACGCCGCTTCCTCCGCCGCCGAGCGACCCGGACCTCACCCCGCAGCCCCCTCCGCCGCCGAGCGACCCGGCCCGCGCCACGCAGCCTGCCGGCCCCGTCCTGACCGACCGCCCCGCCCGCCCGGGCCAGACCAGTCCCACCGGGAAGCCCACCCACCCCGCTGCCCCCTCACGAGGCCCCGCGACCACCCCCACCGACCCTGGCGGGGACGCCGGGGTCACGCCGGGTTCCTCCGGTACCCCGTCCGGCCCCGGCGGGCATGCCGGGGTCACGCCGGGTTCCTCCGGCACTCCGTCCGGCCCGGGCGGGGACGCTGGGATCGCGCAGGGTTCCTCCGGTACCCCGTCCGGCCCCGGCGGGCATGCCGGGGTCACGCCGGGTTCCTCCGGTACCCCGTCCGGGTCCGGCGCGCCCGGCCCGGGTTTCGGCGATGACGGGCGGTCCACCGACCCGGCCGCGCCGGACCGGTCCGCCCCGGCGCCGTCCGGGGACGGGGCGCACCCCGCCGGTCCGGTCGGGCCGGGGAGCGGGGAGCCGCGGGCCGGGGAAGGTCACGTACCGCCCGGGCCGGGCGCGGGGAACCTGCGGATGCGGCTGACCACCTTCGTCGGGCGGGAGGAGGACATCCGGGTCATCGGGGAAGACCTTGCCCGGTCGCGGCTCGTCACCCTGCTCGGACCCGGCGGCGCCGGCAAGACCCGGCTGTCGCAGGAGGCCGCCGAGGCCCACGCCCGGGCCGGCCGCGCCGCGCCGGACACGCGTCCCGCCAACCCGGAGCAGCTGTCCGCCGCCCTCGGCAGCACCGGCCCCGCCCCCGGCGCCACCGGGCTCGGCGGCACCGGCACGCCACCCGGGGGACCCGGTGGTGACGCCTGGGACGACGGGGTGTGGTTCGTGGAGTTGGCTCCCGTGGACGATCCGGAGGACGTCGCCGAGGCCGTGCTCGTCGCGCTCGGGGCTCGGGAGACCAAGCTGCGCGGCGGTACCGCCGAGGAGATGCGGGTGCTGACCGAGCGCGGGGACCGGCCCCTCGACCGCCTCGCAGAGCATTGCGCGCGGCGCCGGATGCTGCTGATCCTCGACAACTGCGAGCACGTCGTCGACGCTGCCGCCCGCCTCGCCGAGGAAGTGCTCGCGCGCTGCCCCGGCGTGCAGATCCTGGCCACCAGCCGCGAACCCCTCGGCGTGCCGGGGGAGACCCTGCGCCCGGTGGAGCCGCTGCCCGACCCCGTCGCGCTGCGGCTGCTCGACGACCGCGGGGCCGCCGCCCGGGCCGGGTTCAGCGTCGATGACGACCCGGCCGCGGCCGTCGAGATCTGCCGCCGCCTCGACGGGATGCCGCTCGCCATCGAGCTGGCCGCCGCCCGGCTGAGGCTGCTCACCCCCCGCCAGATCGCCGAGCGGCTGGACGACCGGTTCAGGCTGCTGACCGGCGGCTCGCGCACCCACCTGCCCCGCCAGCAGACCCTGCGCGCGGTGGTCGACTGGTCCTGGGACCTGCTCGACGAGCCCGAGCGGGCCGTGCTGCGCCGGCTGTCCGTCTTCGCCGGCGGCTGCGACCTCGACGCCGCCGAGGCCGTCTGCACGGACGCGGCCGAGGGCCTCGACGCCGCCGACCTCCTCGGCTCCCTCGTCGACAAGTCCCTCGTCGTCGCCGCCCCCGACAGTTCCGTCGGCGGCATGCGCTACCGCCTCCTGGAGACCGTCGCCGAGTACGCCTCCGAGCGGCTCGCCGAGGCCGGCGACGACCGCGCCGCCACCGAGCGGCGCCACCTCACCCACTACCGCGAACTCGCCCGCACCACCGAGCCGCTGCTCCGCGGTCACGGCCAGCGCGCGGCCGCCGACCGGATCGTCACCGAGTACGAGAACCTCCGTACGGCCATGCGCCGGGCCGTGGCCGTCCGGGACGTCGGCGAAGTGCTCTGCCTGCTGCACTCCCTGGTCTGGTACTGGCAGATGCACGACCTGCGCACCGAGCTCCGCCACTGGTCCGCGGCCGCCGCGGCCCTGGGCCCCGATCCCTTCGCCGAGCCCGTCGTTCCCGCCGAGCCCGTCTACGGGCGGGTCGTCGACACGCCCCCGCCGTACGAGGGGGAGCTGCTCACCGAGGCCTGGCGCGGCATCCGGATCATGTGCCTGGCCGCCCAGGACCAGGCCGACGTCAGCTGGTCCAGCCCGGAGGTCCGCATCCAGGTCGACGGCATGCTCGCCGCCTACCGCCCGGGCCTGCCGCAGACCTGCGTGGCCCCCGGGGTCCTGTGGATCTACGCGGTGATGATCGCGGGGGACCCGGTCCTGCTCCGCGAGGCCATCGAGCGGACCGTCGAGACCGCCCGCGGCCTCGGCTACCGCTGGGAGCTCGCCTCCGCCCTCCAGCTGCGCGCCAACGTGCTGGCCAACCGCGCCGACTGGGCCGGCGACGCCGCCCGGGACGCAGAGGAGAGCCTGGCCGTGTTCCGCGAACTCGGCGACGACTGGGGCTGCGCCGAGGCGCTCTCCGCCCGCGCCGAGGCCCGGGAGAAGCACGGAGAGTACGGTCTGGCCGCCGAGGACTTCCGCGCCGCCATCGAGCACGCCCGGCGACTCGGCGCGAAGGCCCAGGTCACGGTCCTGCAGGTGCGGATGGCCGGAACCCTCGTCGAGGACGGCCACGTGGAGGAGGCGGAGCGGCTGCTCACCGAGCTGCTCCCCACGATCCAGCACGTCGGCAACGAGGCCAGGCCCGCAGCCCGGATGTTCCTCGCCGGGGTGTACGGCCGCACCGGCCGCATCGAGGAGGCCCGCGCGCAGCTCCAGTCCCTGCACGAGGAGTTCTCCTTCGGCGCGTACGCCGTCTTCGACGGGTTCGTGCTCGGCACGATGGCCTGGCTCGACAACCAGGAGGGCAAGTACGAGGACGCCCTCGTCCTGGTCCGGCAGGCCATGGAGTCCGTCCGGGACCCGCTCGCCCTGCTGATGGCCCCCCAGCTCCCGGCCGTCTACCTGCTCACCGCGGCGCTCTCCCACGCCGGACTCGGCGGCCCGCAGCGGGCGTACGAGGCCGCGCGGCTGATCGGCGCCTACCGTGCCCACCTGCCGCCCCGGCATTTCCCGGTCACCACCGAGCGCGCGGACCTGGAGCTGGGCGAGCGCCTGGCCCGGGCCGCGCTCGGCGACGCCGCGTACGAGGCGGCGTACGCCGAAGGCGGCGGCCTCACCCTGGAGGAGGCCACCGCCCTCATCTGATCCGACCCGTACGGGTCCGCCCGGGACGCGATCCGGAACGGACCGGTCCGCGGATCAGGTCTTCTGGCGGAACTTCCGCACGGCGAGCGGCATGGTCACCAGCGTGATGCCGACCGACCAGGCCAGCGTGATCCACACGGAGTTGCCGAGCGGGGTCCCGTTGATCAGGGAGCGGGCCGCGTCGGCCAGGTTGGACAGCGGGTTGACGTCGGTGAAGCTCTGCAGCCAGCCGGGCATCGTCGTCGGCGGGGCGAAGATCGAGCTGCCGAACTGCAGCGGCATCAGGACCAGCATGGCCACGCCCTGGACGGCCTGGGGGGTCTTCATGCTGAGACCCAGCAGGATGAAGATCCACATCAGTGAGGCGCCGAAGACCGCCGACAGCCCGATGGCGAGGAACAGGTCGATCACCGAGGACTTGATCGACAGGCCGAGCAGGAAGCCCATGCCG
Source organism: Streptomyces sp. NPDC059957 (assembly GCF_042730015.1). Taxonomy (NCBI): domain Bacteria; kingdom Bacillati; phylum Actinomycetota; class Actinomycetes; order Kitasatosporales; family Streptomycetaceae; genus Streptomyces; species Streptomyces sp. NPDC059957. The sequence continues at coordinate 32,626 of NZ_JBHWMB010000052.1, forward strand.
AGCAGGATCGTGATGGCCACCATCATCCGGCCGAGCTCGACCACGATCTTGGCGATGAGCACCGAGGAACGGGCGATCGGCATGGACCGGAAGCGGTCCATCACGCCCTTCTTGAAGTCGTCGTTGACCCCGGTGCCCACTCCCATGGCGATGTTCATGCCCATCATCGCCATCAGGCCCGGGACCACGTAGTTGACGTACTCGCCCTGGTTGCCCTTGCCGGAGATCGCGCCGCCGAAGACGAAGACGAACAGCAGCGTGAAGATGATCGGCATGAACAGGACGTCGAACATCGACTCCGGGTCCTGCTTGATCTGCAGGACGTTGCGCCGGGCCAGCGCGCCGATGTGGCGCAGGTTGCCCCGCAGGCCGATCCGGCCCTCGTCCGCGAGGACGGGCCCGCCGGCCGGGGCGGCCGCGGTGGGGCTGGGCTTCGTCGTGGTTACGGTGCTCATGCCGCGACCTCCTCGGTCTGCTGGTTGGGGACGGAGTCCGGGGCGGTGGGCTTCTGTCCGGTGATGGACAGGAACACCTCGTCCAGGCTGGGCAGGTAGGTGCTGATGTCGGAGATCCCGTACCCGCGGGCCGCCAGCAGGCCCACCACGGCGGTCAGCTGCTCGTCGGCGAGGATCGGCACCAGGAGGGCGCCCTCGTCCGGGACGGCCTGGGAACCGGCCACCCCGTCCAGGCCGGCCTCCGCCAGGGAGCGGGCCATGCCCGGCAGGTCGGCCGGGTCGGTGGGGCGGATCCGCAGGGTCCGGCCGCCGACGCGCGCCTTCAGCTCGTCGACCTTGCCGTTGGCGATGACCCGGCCCTTGTCGATGACCGTCAGCTCGTTGGCGAGCTGCTCGGCCTCCTCCATGTACTGGGTGGTGAGCAGGACGGTGGCCCCCTCGGCGACCATGCGCTGCACCTCGTCCCAGACCTCGTTGCGGGTGCGGGGGTCCAGGCCGGTGGTCGGCTCGTCCAGGTACAGCACGGCCGGGCTGCCGATCATGGAAGCGGCCAGGTCGAGCCGGCGCCGCATGCCGCCGGAGTACGTCATCACGGCCTTCTTGGCGGCGTCCGTGAGGGAGAACCGCTCCAGCAGCTCGTCGGCGCGGCTCCGGGAGTCCTTGCGGGACAGGTCCAGCAGCCGGCCGATCATGTAGAGGTTCTCCCAGCCGGAGAGCTTCTCGTCGACCGAGGCGTACTGGCCGGTCAGGCCTATGGTCCGGCGCAGCTGCCGCGGCTGGCGGACCACGTCGAAGCCCGCGACCCGGGCGGTGCCGGCGTCGGGGGTGATCAGGGTGGAGAGGATGCGGACCAGGGTGGTCTTGCCCGCGCCGTTGGGGCCGAGGACCCCGAGGACGGTTCCCTCGCGGACATCGAGGTCCACACCGTCGAGGGCTTTGGTCTCGCCGTAGTGCTTGACCAGCCCCCGGACCTCTACGGCGTGCGAGCCGTTCAGGGGATTCTTGTCGTTTCGCGTCATGTCCACCATGGGAACAGACGCCACTGACAAAGCACCGACAAGCTGCCGACAAGCTGCCGACAGCCCGCCCGCGGGGCACCGACAGGGCGTCGTCGGCGGATCCGCAGGCAGGCCGTCGGCCGGCTGTCCGGCCACCCGCCTAGTGGAAGGCGTGCTCTTCCTGCGGGAACGTTCCGCCGACCACGTCCTCGGCGAAGGCCTTCGCCGCGTCGCCCATGGTCGCGCGCAGGTTCGCGTACTGCTTGACGAACTTCGGCATCTTCCCGCCGGTCAGCCCCATCATGTCCGTCCACACCAGCACCTGCGCGTCGCACTGCGAGCCCGCGCCGATGCCGACCGTCGGAATGTGCAGGGACCGGGTGACCTCGGCGGCCAGCTCGGCCGGGACCAGCTCCAGCACCACCGCGAAGGCGCCCGCGTCCTGCGCGGCCTTCGCGTCGCGCAGCAGCTGGTGCGCGGCCTCGTCGCCGCGGCCCTGCACCCGGTAGCCCATGGCGTTCACGGACTGCGGGGTCAGGCCCAGGTGGGACATGACCGGGATGCCCGACTGCACGATCAGCTCGGTCTGGGCCAGCGAGCGCTCGCCGCCCTCCAGCTTCACCGCGCCGACCCCGGCCTCCTTGACGAGCCGGGTGGCGCTGCGCAGCGCCTGTACGGGGCCCTCCTGGTAGGAACCGAAGGGCAGGTCGCCGATGATCAGGGCCCGGCTGGTGCCGCGTACGACGGCCGCCGACAGCAGGGTCATCTCGTCCATCGTCACCGGGACGGTGGTCTCGTAGCCGAGGTGACAGTTGCCCATCGAGTCGCCGACGAGCATGACCGGGATGCCGGCCTCGTCGAACACGGACGCCGTCATGGCGTCGTAGGCGGTGAGCATGGGCCACTTCTCGCCGCGTTCCTTGGCGAGGGTGAGGTCGCGGACGGTGATGCGCCGGGTGCCCGAGCCTCCGTACAGGGTGGGGGAGGCGGCTTCGCGGGCAGGCGAAACGGCATGCGTCATTGCAACTGCTCCTTGTTCATCTCGAGGCGCCCTTACGGCGTCCCCGGACTCACCTCCATGGTGGCACTCTCCGGGCCGTGGCGGGAAGTGGCACGAGGTCCGGTTCGTCACGGCGGCCGCGCCACGGGGGCAATGTGCGCGTTTGGTGACAAGCGGAACCCCGGCCGCTCGACCGTTCGTCCTCCCGGACGTACGGCCGAGACAATCGGCGCGGAACGCTCTGCGCATCGCCTAGGGTCAAGAGGCGGGGACGGAGCGCGAGCACGGCAGTGAGGGCAGTGGCATGGCACAGGCGTACATGACGGAGACGGGGAGCGACGGTTCGGAGCCCGAGCCCTCCCGAACGGGTCTCCGGCGCCGGCTGGCCGAGCTGCGGCGGGATCCGGGCATCTGGCGCCGCGGGATCGTGCTCGCCGCGCTCGCGGTGCTGATCTCGCTCGTCATGGTCTTCCACGCGGAGCTGCCCAACGACGTCGGCAACCTCGGCAGCCTCACCGAGACCTTCCTGCCCTGGCTGGGCCTGGCCGTCCCGGTGCTGTTCGCCGCCGCGCTCTGGCGCAAGTCCGCGACCGCGCTGATCGCGATACTGCTGACCGCCGCGGTCTGGGTGAACCTCTTCGGCGGGCTGGTCACCGACAAGGCGCACGCCGGCGGCAACCTCACGGTCGCCACCCACAACGTCGACGCCGACAACGCCGACCCGGCCGGCACCGCCGCCTCGGTCGCGGGTGCCGGGGCCGATGTCCTGGCCCTGACCGAACTCAAGGGCAGCGTCGTCCCCGCCTACGAGAAGGCACTCGCGGGTACGTACAAGTACCACTCCGTCGAGGGCACCGTCGGCCTCTGGAGCAAGTACCCGCTGGTCTCCAGCAGGCCCGTCGACATCAAGATGGGCTGGACCCGGGCCATGCGCGCCACCGTCAAGACCCCCCACGGAGAGGTGGCCGCCTTCGTGGCCCACCTCCCCTCGGTCCGCGTCAAGCTCAACGCCGGGTTCACCGCCAACCAGCGCGACAACAGCGCCGACGCCCTCGGCGCCGCGCTCGCCGCCGAACCGCTGCAGCGGGTCATCCTGCTCGGCGACCTCAACGGAACCGTCAACGACCGGGCCCTGTCCGAGGTCACCTCGCAGCTGCGTTCCACCCAGGGCGCGTCCGGGGACGGCTTCGGCTTCAGCTGGCCCGCGCAGTTCCCGATGGCCCGCATCGACCAGATCCTGGTCCGCGGGGTCACCCCCGAGGCCTCCTGGACCCTGCCCCGCACGGGCAGCGACCACCTGCCGATCGCCGCCCGCGTCACCGTGAAGCCGTAGGCCGGAGCCGCGCAGGCCGGAGCCGTGTAGGCAGGAGCCGCTCCTACGCCTGCTCGCGCCAGCCGTTCGTGATGGGCAGCCGGCGGTCCTTGCCGAAGCCCTTCGCGGAGATCTTGGTGCCCGGCGGGTACTGCCGGCGCTTGTACTCGGCGGTGTCCACCATCCGCAGGGTCTTCGCGACCAGCTCGGGCTCGTAGCCCGCCGCGACGATCGCCTCCAGGCCCTGGTCGCGGTCCACGTACAGCGAGAGGATCCCGTCCAGCACGGGGTAGTCCGGCAGCGAGTCCGTGTCCACCTGCCCCGGGCGCAGCTCGGCGCTCGGCGGCTTCACGATGGAGTTCTCCGGGATCGGCGGGGTCTCGCCGCGCTCGGCCGCCGCCCGGTTGCGGTACTCGGCGAGGCGGAAGACGTCCGACTTGTAGACGTCCTTGATCGGGCCGTATGCGCCCACGGAGTCCCCGTACAGGGTGGAGTAGCCGACGGCCAGCTCCGACTTGTTGCCCGGGGCCAGCACGATGTGGCCCTCCTGGTTGGAGAGCGCCATCAGCAGGGTGCCGCGCAGCCGGGACTGGAGGTTCTCCTCGGCGAGCCCGGTCAGGCCCAGCGCACCCATGTACGCGTCGAACATGGGCTCGATCGACACGGTCCGGAAGTTCAGGCCGGTCCGTGCCGCCAGCTCGGCCGCGTCGCCCCGGGAGTGCTCCGAGGAGTACTTGGAGGGCATCGAGACGCCGTACACGTTCTGCGCGCCGATCGCGTCGCAGGCGATCGCGGCGACGAGCGCGGAGTCGATGCCGCCGGAGAGGCCGATCAGGACCGACCGGAACCCGTTCTTGCGTACATATGCGCGCAGACCCACGACCAGCGCGTCGTAGACCTCCTCGTCGTCCTCCAGGCGGTCGGCGTAACCGCCCGTCACGACCGGCTCGTACGGCTCCACCGGCTCCTCGGTGAGGATCACCCGGTCGATGCGCAGGCCGTCGTCCACGGTGCCCTCCACGGGCGTGGCCGAGGCGGCCGGCAGGTCCAGGTCGACCAGGACGCAGCCCTCGGAGAACTGCGGGGCGCGCGCGATGACCTCGCCGGCGGAGTCGACGACGATCGAGTCCCCGTCGAACACGAGCTCGTCCTGGCCGCCGATCATCGCCAGGTAGGCGAGGGTGCAGCCCGCCTCCTGGGCGCGCTTGCGCACCAGCTCGAGACGGAGGTCGTCCTTGTTGCGCTCGTACGGGGAGGCGTTGATCGAGATCAGCAGCCCGGCCCCGGCGGAGCGGGTGGCGGGGACGCGCCCGCCCTCCTGCCAGAGGTCCTCGCAGATGGCCAGGGCCACGTCCACGCCCCGCACCCGGATCACCGGCTGCGTGTCGCCCGGCACGAAGTACCGGAACTCGTCGAAGACCCCGTAGTTGGGGAGGTGGTGCTTGCCGAAGCGCAGGACGACCTGCCCGCCGTACAGCACGGCGGCCGCGTTCTCCGGGGAGCCCGCCGGGCGGCCGAGCCGGGGCGCGGCCTTCTCCGTGCGGTCGAGGTAGCCGACGACGACCGGGAGGTCCCCGAAGCCCTCGTCCGCCAGGCGTCGGGCAAGGGCCGACAGCGCCCGGCGGGATGCTTCGACGAAGGAGCCGCGCAGGGCGAGGTCCTCGACGGGGTACCCGGTCAGCACCATTTCCGGAAACGCCACCAGGTGGGCGCCCTGTTCGGCGGAGTGCCGGGTCCAGTGGACGACCGAGTCGGCGTTGGCGGCGATGTTGCCGACCTGCGAGTCGATCTGATTCAGAGCGAGGCGTAGTTGAGGCACGCGGCCCAGTCTAATCGTCTTTCTGACGCGATGTCCTGGGAGTTGCCCGAGTCGCCGTGTCCGCAGGGGTCGTGGCGGCCGTGCCGGCCGCCGGCCCCGTCGCCGGATCAGCCGATCGGGCCGCTCCAGATCGCATCGTCGTAATCGACGCCGGGCGCGATCTCGAAGTGCAGGCTCTTGGTGCCCTTGGGCACGACGAAGGCGAAGGTGCCGGTCATCGACTCGCCGGCCATGACCGAGCCCTTGAACATCTTCGGCACGGAGGCGTCGAAGGCCATCTCGGCCTCGGTGCCCTGATCGTCGCGGGCGTTCGGCAGGGCCAGGTTGACGTCGAGCGCGGCCCCCGAGTTGTTGACGATCTTCACCGTCACCTTGACCGCGTTGCCGTTGCGGGCCTTGGGCGGGTAGGCCGTCGAGGACGGCTTGTACGCGACCGCGCGCTGCACGGTGACCTCGACGCCGTCCTCGTAGGTGTAGGGCACGCCCCAGGCCAGGGCCGAGGTCACGCCCGGGATGTCGGAGGGCGAGGGAGAGGGCGAGGCCTTGGGCGTCGGGCTCGCCGGGGCGTCGGGGGTGGGCAGGTCGTAGTCGTCGTAGTTGTACTCGTAGTCGCGGCTGTCGGCGAGGTTCCGGTCGATCTTGTCGATGACGCTCGTGGTGATGAACCAGCCGCCGGCGGAAGCGCCGAGACCGAGGAGGCTGAGGGCGGTGCCGACCGCGGCCAGCGTGGCGCGGGGGGCGCCGCGGCGGGCCCTGACTACGGCCGCGATGCCGATGCCGACGCCGGTGAGGGCGAGGAGGGCGCCGGCCCAGAAGAAGAACGGGACGAGGCCGACGAAGATGCCGAACAGGCCGAGGAGCAGCGCGGCCACGGCCAGGCCGTTCGTGGCGGCCGGGGGCGGCGGGAAGCCGGGCCCCTGCGGGCCGCCGGGGTAACCGGGGTAGCCGCCGGCGTATCCGCCGGAGGGCGTGGCCCAGGGATTGCCGGGTGCGGGGGCGCCGGGGGCGCCGTACGGGGCTCCCCACGCGGGCGCCGGGGGAGCGGCGGCGGCCACCGGGGCGGGGTTGACCGGAGCGAAGGAACCGGGGACGGCGGGGGCGCCCATCGGCGCCGAGTCCGAGGGCTGCGCCGCAACCGCGTCCGCGGGCTGGGCGGGGGCGGCGTCCGAGGGCTGCGCCGGGACCGCGTCCGCGGGCTGTGCCGCAACCGCGTCCGCGGGCTGGGCCGGAACGGCGTCCGTGGGCTGCGCCTGAGCCGCGTCCGCAGGCTGGGCCGGGGGCTCGGTCAGGGCCGGGGGCGGGGTCAGGGGCTGGGGCGGTGCGAGGGCCGGGAGCTTCTCGAGGGACAGGGGCTGCGCGGGCGCCGGTATGGGAGTCGCCTCGGATATGGGGGTCCCCGCGGGCTCCGTCGGCGGGCCGGACGGGGTGCTGGGCGGGTTCGGCGGGGTGCTCATACCGGCGGGGAGTCCTTCAGGTCGCAATCGGCGCGTGACGATCACCAGCCTGTCATGGAGTTCGGCTTCGCCGTCGGGCATTTCGGCCCCCTGTGACCGCCCTACGGGCCCCCGCGACCGCCCGCGGCCGGACCTGCGGCGCGCGGAGGGGGGCGCGCCGCGGGCCCGGTCCGGGGCGGGGGCCGGCTAGCGCAGGTAGCCGAGGACGGTCATCATCCCGGCCTCCGAGTGGAAGACGTTGTGGCAATGCACCATCCACAGACCGGGATTGTCGGCGTCGAAGTCCACCGTCAGCCTCCCGTTCGGAAGGACCACCGCCGTGTCCTTGCGGGCCCCGCCCGGCCGGCCGCCGAGGGCGAAGGTGTGCCCGTGCAGATGGAGCGGGTGCCACATCGTCGTGGAGTTGTCGAACTCCAGCCGGACCCGTTCCCCGGCCTTCACCGGGTGCCGCTGGTCCGGCGCGTACGGCTTGCCGTCGAAGGCCCAGTCGTACTTGGCCATCCCGCCGGTCAGCTTGATCCGCACGGTGCGGTCCGGTTCGCGCGCGGCCAGCGCCACCGGCTCCGCGGCCTTCAGGACGTCCGCCGTCAGCGGTCGCCCGGACAGCTCGGCGGGCCGGGTCGCGGCGGTCGGCGCCGCCCCCGCACCCGTGCGCAGCACCGCGAGCGCCGACGCGGAGTCCCCCTTGCCCTCGGCGAGCGCGGTCAGCGGGAACACCCCGTCGCCCGCCGTCACCAGGACGTCGTAGCGCTCGCCCATGCCCAGCAGCAGTGAGCGGGCGGCCGTGTGCCCGACGGGGAAGCCGTCGGTGTGGGTGACCGTGAACTCGTGGCCGCCCAGGGCGATCCGGAAGGCGGTGTCCCCGCCCGCGTTGATGATCCGGAGCCGGATGCGGTCGCCGGGGCGGGCGGTGAAGACCGAAGGGTCCTCCGGGGTGCGGCCGTTGACCAGGTAGTGCGGGTACGCGACATCGCCCGGGTCCTTGCCGAGGACCTCGCTGACTCCGCCCATGAGGACCCGGGACGGGCCGCCGCTCGCGGCGGGCGCGGGAGTGCTCATGGCGCCGGACCCGGACCCGGATCCGGACCCGTGGCCCGAATGGCCGCCGCCGCTCGAGCTCATGTCCATGCCCTTGCGGAGTTCGGCGAGCACGGCTTCGGGGGTGGAGCCGTCCACGCCGTCGAGCCAGTCGTCGAGTACGACCACCCACTCCTTGTCGTAGGAGAGGGGCTCCTTGGGGTCCTCGACGATCAGCGGCGCGTACAGGCCGCGGTCCTGCTGGACCCCGGAGTGCGGGTGGAACCAGTACGTCCCGGGGTGCGGGACGGCGAACTCGTACGCGAACGACCCGCCCGGGGCGATGTCCCGCTGGGTCAGCCCCGGTACCCCGTCCATGTCGTTGCGCAGCGCCAGGCCGTGCCAGTGCAGGGAGGTGGCCTCGGGGAGGTTGTTGGCCAGGGTCAGGGCGAGGGTGCCGCCCGCGGTGGCCCGTACCTCCTGGCCCGGGAGCCGGTCCCCGTACGCCCACGAGCGGACGGAGCGGCCGGCGCCGAGGTCGAGCGGGGTGGCGGTCGCCGTCAGCCGGACCTCGGTGCGCGGACCGGTGGCCTTGCGGGCGGCTTCGGCGGCCCGTACCTCGGCGCCGGCCGGGTCGACGTAGCCGCCGGGGGCGGGGGAGGCGGACCCCTTGCCCGTGGAGCCGGCGCCGTGGTCCATGCCGGCCATGCCGGATCCCGAGCAGGCGGCGAGCAGCCCGGAGCCGGCGAGGGCCGCGCCGGCCCCGAGGACGGCGCGGCGGGAGGGCGCGGAGGGGAAGGAGGACGGGGAGGGGGAGTCGGACGGGGAGGGCGAGGGAACGGAAGAGCGCATGGTGGAACACCTCGTGATGGTGTGAGGCAGGCAGGTGGGCACCGTCTGCCGCCGCCCCGCAGGCATGCGGGGGCGACGACGGAGCCCGGCCTATACGCGCAGCACCGTCAGCAGGGTGAGGAGTTCGCGGGGTGGCGGAGGGTCCGGACCGCCGGACCGGCCCGGCGCGCGTGCTGCGCCCCCGAGCGGCGCGGTACGGCGCGGGCCGGCCAGTCCGGCTCCGAGGACGAGCAGGGTGAGGGCGCCGAGCACGGCGAGACACACGGACATGGGGTCCATGCCGGTGTGCTGTGGGCGCGGGGCCCCGATGGTGGCGGTGGAGACGGCGGTGGTGGAGACGGCGGCGGTGGCGGCAGCGGCCGCCATGTCCGACGAGTCCGCCATGTCCGACGGGGCCGCCGGAGCCGCCGGATCCGGCGCCCCGGCCGGTCGGCCGCCGTGCGCCGCCCCGGACGGCCCATGGCCGCCCTGGGGAACGAAACGGGCCGAAGACACGTCCTCCATGGCGTGGGCCGGAGTCGGATGGCCCAGCGTGTGCATGCCCGCGATGCCGAGCAGCAGCACGGCGAACAGCAGCAGCCGGGGCCACCGGACTGCTGGTCGCTGCGTGCGCGAGGCTGGGCGGGTCATGGGCGAACCCTACCCGGGGTGGGTATCCGATCGGAGGACCGGGCCCGGCCGCGTTTAGGATTAGTCACATTATGTCCACACAAGGCACGCCGTTCCCGCCGCCTCCGCCGTCGCCGAATCCCCGGGGTCCCCGGGATCCCGGGGACCCCCTCAAGCGCTTGAGGCCCGTCGAGTCCCGGAGATCCTGGAAGTCCGTGAACAGCCCCTCGACCGCGACGGGTCCCGCGGCCACGGCCGGGGCCGGTGCCCGTTGCGTGGCCCTCCTCATCGGGCTCGGCGCCGCCGCCTACACCGCGTGGGTCCTCGAAGTCGTCCTCTCCACGGGCCTCAACCCCATCGAGACGTACGTCAGCGAGCTCGCGGCCCAGGACCAGCCGCTCGGCGGCCTGTTCCGGGCCACCGACTTCACCGCCGGCGTCCTCGTCCTGTTCGGCGGCCTCCTCGCCCTGCTCCGCCTCGCCACCCGCGTCGAACCCCGCCGCCTCTGGTCCGTCGCCGGCTGGTCCGGGATCACCCTCTTCGGCGCCGCCACCGCGGCGGACGCCTGGCTGCCGCTGAGCTGCACGCCGACCGTGGACCCCGAATGCGCGGCGCGGGAGACCGCCGGGCTCGTCCCGGCCACCCATCAGGCGCACGCCGTCAGCAGCAGTCTGGCCATGACGGGAGCGATCGTCGGGATCGTGGCCCTCACGCTCGCCGCCCGCCGCTACGGCCGCCTCGCCCCGCTCGCGCGGTTCGGGCCCGTGCTCGTCGTGCTCGAACTGCTCGCCACCGCCTGGACCCTGGTCTCCATCGCCCTGTTCACCGCCGGGCGCGGCACCTGGGCGCTCGGCGCCGGCCAGCGGCTCCAGGTGCTGTTCGTGGCGGTCTGGCTGGGCCTGCTCGCGTACTCCGTCCACCGCGAACGCCGTACGTGAGCGCACCCGGGGCCGGGGCGGCTCCCGGAAGGTTCGTGCGCCTCCCGGCCGGCCCTGCAAGCCCAGCCGGCCTGACCGGCCCTGCACGCCCCGTCGTGGACGGGGTGCCGCTGCACGTCCTCGTGGAGGGCTCCGGCCCCCCGGTCGTCCTCAGCGCCGGGCTCGCCATGGCCTGGTTCGACTGGGATCCCGTGGCGGAGCTGCTCGTCGCCGCCGGCCGTACCGTCGTCCGCTTCGACCGGCCCGGGCACGGGCTGAGCGCCCCCGCCGTGCGTCCGCCGTCCGCGGCCGGGGAGGCGCACCGGATCGCCGGGCTGCTGGACGCGCTGGGTCTGGGCACCGAGCGCGTCACCGTGGCCGGGCACTCCCTCGCCGGGTTCCACGCCGAGGCCTTCGCCCGGCTGTACCCCGGGCGCACCGCGGCCCTGGTACTGGTCGACAGCAGCGTGGAGGAGCGGCCCCGTACGGCCCTGCCCGCCGGGCTGCGCACCGGCGCCGCCCGGGTGCTGGGCCGGGCCGTGACCGCCGCCGGGCTGCCGGCCGCACTGGGGCCGTGGGCCCGGCGGACCGCCGTACGGGCATCCCGGGCGGGTGGCGCGGACCCGGCCGCGCGGGACCTCGTACGCCGCTGCTACCGGACCGGCAGGGTCTGGCGCGGAGCCCTGCTGGAGAACTCCCGCTACCTCGACACGGCGGCCGAGCTACTGGCGCTGCGCGCGGAGTTCCCGCTGACCGTGCCCGCCATCGTGCTGGCCGGCCACGACCCCGGCGCGCGCCGCCCGGACCTGGGCTGGCTGGGCCGCCAGGCGGCGCTGGCCGACGCGCTGGGAGCCCGCTTCGAGGTCGCGGAGCCGTCCGGACACCTGGTCATGCTGGACCGCCCGCACCAAGTGGCGCGGGCGGTCCTGTACGCGGGGGTCTAGCTCCGGGCGTAGACCTTCTCGGCCCAGCCGGCTATCTGCTGGTCCGACAGGTGCTTGGCCAGGTCGGCCTCGCTGATCATCCCGACCAGCCGCTTGTTGTCGATGACGGGGAGCCGGCGGATCTGGTGGCTCTGCATCTCCTCCAGCACCTCGGAGACGTCGGCGCCCGCGTCGATCCAGCGCGGGGTGCCCTGGGCCATGTCGCCGGCCGTGATCTTCGACGGGTCGTGCCCCTTGGCCACACAGCCGATGACGATGTCGCGGTCGGTCAGGATGCCGCAGAGGCGTTCGTTGGAATCGCTGATGGGCAGCGCACCCACATTGAGGCGGCTCATCAGCTGAGCGGCCCGGTCCAGGGTCTCGGTGGCGGGGATCCACTGGGCCCCGGGGTGCATGATCTCTCCGGCGGTGGTCATCGCGTAAACCTCCTGAGCACGCCGTAGCGGCCGGGCGCGGGTGCGCCCGCCTCGGCGTCCTCATCCTCATTCGCCCGTTCGGCCCCCGCGAGCCGGCAGGGGCCGGAGGGGGCCGTTCGGGTGACCCCGCGCGGGTGCGGCCATGCGGTGCGGGGGCCCTGCGGGGCTGTCCCCGACCCGCCCTTCCACCGTTCCCCGGGCGCTGCCCGGACCCCGGTCCTCAAACGCCGGACGGGCTGGAGGGGTCTGCGCCCGGACTCCCTGGGGCTCCGCCCCGGACGCCGCGCCTCAAACGCCGGCGGGGCTGGGAGGGGTGCCCGGCTGTGCCCGGACCACCCTGGGGCTCCGCCCCAGACCCCGCGCCCCACACGCCCGACGGGGCGGGAAGGGGCCCCCGGCTGCGCCCGGACCCCCTGGGGCTCCGCCCCGGACGCCGCGCCTCAAACGCCGGCGGGGCTGGATTTTCCAGCCTCGCCGGCGGCCACATTCACCCCGTGGTCGGGGGCTCCGAGCCGCGCTGCTTGAGCATGTCGGCCATCAGCTGGAGTTCCGACTGCTGGGCGTTCACCATGCCCTGGGCAAGCGCCCGCTCGGCCGGGTTCTCGCACTGAGTGGCGCACCCCTGAGCCATCGCGACGCCGCCCTTGTGGTGGTCGGTCATCAGCCGCAGGTAGAGGATCTCGGCGTCCCGGCCCTCGGCGGAGCCGAGCTGCGCCAGATCCTCCTTGGTGGCCATGCCGGGCATCAGCGCGCCGGGCTTGGTGACGACCCCGCCCATGGCATGGCCCTCCATGCCGTGCGCGGCGCCGTCGGCCCCCATCCAGGACATCGGCGGCTCGTCCGCCACCACCTTCGGCAGGCCCCACATGTCCAGCCAGCCCAGCATCATGCCGCGCTGGTTGGCCTGGGTGTTGGCGATGTCGTAGGCGAGGGTGCGCACCGGCTCGTCCTGCGTGCGGTCGCGCACGATGAAGGACATCTCCACCGCCTGCTGGTGGTGCACCGACATGTCCCGGGCGAAGCCCGCGTCGGCGGAGTAGAGCCCGGGCGTACGGGAGGCCGCAGGAGCGGAATCGGCTCCCCCCGCGGTGGCGACCGTAGCCCCCACCGCGAAGAGCAGTGCCAGGCCGGCGGCCGTGCCCGCGGCCCAGTACGTTCGGGTCACGGAGCCGCGACCGGTCGTACGGGTCACTTGTCGGCCAGCCCGTTCGTGCAGGGGGCCGCCGGCTCAGGGGTCTGCGGGCCGTGAATGTACTTGGTGAAGAACTGCGCGACCCGGGCGTCGTCCGCCTTGTCCACGGTCAGCTGCTTGCCCCACGCGCTGAGCATGATCGCGCCGGACTGCTCCTTGACGGGGCTCATCAGCGTGAACGGGGTCTTGGCCACCTTGGCGGCGAGCTTCTCCACCTCGGCCGGGGCGGCCTTCTCGTTGTACGTCACCCACACGGCGCCGTGCTCCAACGAGTGGACGGCGTTGATCTCGGGAATCGGGTTCTTGTAGACGTCGCCGTCGCAGTTCATCCAGCGAGGGTTGTGGTCCCCGCCGACCGGCGGCGTCATTTCGTACTTCACCGGGGTGTCGACGTGCTTGTTGCCGAGCTTCTTGGCGTCCCAGGTCTGCTCGCCGGCGACCGGAGCCTTGCGGGCGGCCTCCTTGGCTTCCTTGTCGTTCTGCTGGTCGATCATCACCCACGCGCCGAAGCCGATGAGCGCGGTGACGATCGCGGCCGACGCGGTGATCGCGATGGCCTTGTTGCGCCGGTCGCGCGACTGGTCGGCGCGGCGCATCGCGGCTATCCGCGCCTGGCGGGAGCTGTTGGTTTCGGAGTTCCTGCTGGCCATGGCCCTGAATCCTTTTTGCTGAGGGGGGTGGAGTGGAGAACGCGCTACCTGAGCGCCGCCGAACCGGGACCCGTCAGGTCCGCAGCACTTGGAGGGCGTACAGGTCGGGGCCGCGCGCGACCGCCGAGGGGGGCCGGATCCACGCCGCGGGCGCGGGGTGGACGGCCGCGGGCACGGGCGTCCCGCCGGCCACCAGGGCTGCGGGCGGCGCCGGGGGCAGCAGGCCGGGGAGAACGTGCGAGAGCGGGGAGCAGCCGGGCCTGTCGTACGGCGCCGCGCAGGCGACGTGCGGCGCGCCCGGGGCGTGGGCGGGGTGTCCGGCCCGTGCGACCGTCCCCGCGGCGGCCGGTTGCCCGGCCCCGGCGCCCACTCCGGCCGTCCGGCACAGGAACGCCGCGCCGGCCAGCACCCCGAAGGCCATCAGGAGGACGGCATGCCTGAGCAGCGGACGTCTCCGACGTCCCTGCTCGTCCCGCGCATGGCCCCCCATGGGCGCCGATGGTAATGCTCATGACCGGCCCAAGGTCAGTGCGGGGGTGCCACCGGCTTTCCGGGGTGCGTAATCTGGCGGAAACCACCGCTGGCGATACTGGGCCGGCCCGACTGTGCCCGTGCCCTCGCGGCAGTGGTGCACAGGCCGCCTGAACTGCGAGGATGAAGCCATGGACAAGCAGCAGGAATTCGTCCTCCGGACGCTCGAGGAGCGCGACATCCGCTTCGTGCGCCTGTGGTTCACCGACGTACTGGGCTTCCTGAAGTCCGTAGCGGTCGCGCCGGCGGAGCTGGAACAGGCCTTTGACGAGGGCATCGGATTCGACGGCTCGGCGATCGAGGGGTTCGCGCGGGTCTACGAGTCCGACATGATCGCCAAGCCGGACCCGAGCACCTTCCAGATACTGCCGTGGCGCGCGGAGGCCCCCGGAACGGCGCGGATGTTCTGCGACATCCTGATGCCGGACGGCTCGCCCTCCTACGCGGACCCCCGGTACGTCCTCAAGCGCATCCTGAACAAGACCTCCGACCTGGGCTTCACCTTCTACACCCACCCGGAGATCGAGTTCTTCCTGCTGAAGGACAAGCCGCTGGACGGCACCCGGCCCACCCCGGCCGACAACTCGGGCTATTTCGACCACACCCCGCAGAACGTCGGCATGGACTTCCGCCGCCAGGCGATCACGATGCTCGAATCCATGGGCATCTCGGTCGAGTTCAGCCACCACGAGGGCGCCCCCGGCCAGCAGGAGATCGACCTGCGCTACGCCGACGCCCTCTCGACGGCCGACAACATCATGACCTTCCGCCTGGTCATGAAGCAGGTCGCCCTGGAACAGGGCGTTCAGGCCACCTTCATGCCGAAGCCGTTCTCGGAGTACCCCGGTTCGGGCATGCACACCCACCTCTCCCTCTTCGAGGGCGACCGCAACGCCTTCTACGAGTCGGGCGCCGAGTACCAGCTCTCCAAGGTCGGCCGCTCCTTCATCGCGGGCCTGCTCAAGCACGCGGCGGAAACGGCCGCCGTGACCAACCAGTGGGTCAACTCCTACAAGCGCATCTGGGGCGGCTCCTCGCGCACCGCCGGCTCGGGCGGCGAGGCCCCCTCGTACATCTGCTGGGGCCACAACAACCGTTCGGCCCTGATCCGCGTCCCGATGTACAAGCCGGGCAAGACGGGCTCCTCCCGCGTGGAGGTCCGCTCGATCGACTCGGGCGCCAACCCCTACCTGACGTACGCCGTCCTCCTGGCGGCGGGCCTCAAGGGCATCGAGGAGGGCTACGAACTCCCGGCCGGCGCCGACGACGACGTCTGGGCCCTCTCCGACGCGGAACGCCGCGCGATGGGCATCGAACCCCTCCCGCAGAACCTCGGCGAGGCCATCGCCCTCATGGAGCGCAGCGAACTGGTCGCCGAGACCCTCGGCGAGCACGTCTTCGACTTCTTCCTGCGCAACAAGAAGCAGGAGTGGGAGGAGTACCGCAGCGAGGTCACGGCCTTCGAGCTCCGCAAGATGATGCCGGTCCTGTAGGGCCGGGTCGGCAGCGCGCATACGGGTACGGCCGGCCCCCTCAGCCATGAGGGGGCCGGCCGTACGGCGTTACCGGGCACGTCAGGCGCGCAGCACGCGGCCCGCCTTGTCGGTGCGGTCGTCCTTGACGAGGAACAGGATGCCGTCGATCAGGGCCCAGATGCCGAGGCCGCCGCAGGTGAGCAGCTGGGCGATGGCCATGCCGGTGTGGCCGGTGTAGAAGCGGCCGATGCCGAGGCCGCCGAGGAAGATCTGCAGCAGACCGGCCACCAGCTTGGACTTGTCGGAGTACGGCTGGCCGTTCGGGGCGATGTTCTGGGACATGCAAAAGCTCCTAGTGAAACTGCTGTTCAGCGGGGACGTGTGCCAGGACCGCGGGTCGTGGCGGAAGTTCTGACCTGCGACGGCTGTGCATGGTTGCCCTGCGGCCCACAACGTGATCAACCCGTGATCACGTGACCGCATTTCGAACAACTGCCCAGGTCAGGGCGACCCCCACGATCGCAGCCTGTCCCCGGATCCCGATCACCGGGTGGTACTTCCGTCCGCGGAGGCCTTCGGTGACCCAGCGGGCGTAGAGGAAGAGGGCGAGCGGCAGCCCCAGTAGGAACAGCACCGCGTTGTCGTGGAAGGCCGCGGCGAAGTCGCCGTGCAGGATGTCGTAACACATCCGGGTCGCACCGCAGGCCGGGCAGAGCAGCCCCGTCAGCCAGTTGAAGGGGCAGCGGGGGAGCCAGTGGCCGGGCTCGTGCGGATCGGTGCCCCAGAGGTACGCGGCTCCCGCACCCAGCACCGCGAGCGAGGCGAGCGGGGCCGCCGCCGGCCGGCGGAGCGGCGACGTGTGCGGCCGGGCCGGCTGGTGCCCGCCGCGGGAACCCTGGTCCCGTTCGCAGGCGTCCTGCTGGTCTGCCGACATGGGCGCTCTCTCCTTGACGTACCCGTATCCGTATCCGTACTCGTACTCGTACCCGCACGTGGTCGTGTGCGAGCAGTCGCAGGCCCATCCTCGCACCGGGGCGTCCGCCCGGTTCCAGGCAGGGGAGCGGCTACGCCTGCGGCACCGCGCGGTGCCAGACGGTGCGGGTGGGGGTCGGGAGGGAGGTGGCCACGTGGAGTTGGGCGTCCAGGCCCAGGACCGCCGTCGTCAAGGCGCCGCCCGGTTCCTCGATGCCCGCCGGGGCGCCCGCGTAGAGCATCTGGGACTCCGTCCACGCCGGCGGGCCGCCGAGGCCCGTGGTGCCGATCGTGCCCGAGCCGGCGCGGCCCGCTATGAGGCGGCCCGCCACGCCCACCGCGCCGTAGCCCGACCGGCCGCCGGCCTCCGTGACGCTGGAGACCGCCGGCTTCGCCGCCCCGGCCCCGGCCGTGACCACGGCGGTGCGTACGACCCCCGAATCGGGGCGCCGGAAGTAGAGGCGGACGCCCGCCGCCTCCGGGGCGGCGGTGAGGGGGACGGTGGTGGCCGGCAGCCCGGTCGGAAAGGGGCCGGCCAGCGGGGCGCCCGGGGCGGGCTGGATCCAGACCACCACCGACTGGGTGGTGGCGGCGTAGACGTGACGGCGCCCGGCGGAGTCGGTGGCCGTCACCGGGTCGGACTGGAGGTCGGCGCCCCCCAGGTGCTGCCAGCCGCCGAAGACGCCCGAGGGCTCCTGGGTACGGGCGAGCAGGGTGCGCCGGGAGTCGCGGACGTACACCGTCAGCCGCCCGTCCGGGCCGGAGACGGCCGAGGGCGCGCTGATCAGGGAGGTGCCGGGCCCGTCCCCGGTCTCCGGGGTGCCGAGCGGGACCCACGCCCCGAACGGACCGCCGGGCACGGACTGGGCGGCGTACACGATCTCGCGCCGGTAGTCCCCCGGCCGGTCGCCGAAGACGGTACGGGTGGCGAGGACGGCGACGCGCCCGTCGGGGAGGCGGGTGGTCGTCGCGCCCGGGTCGATGCCGGTGCCCGGCAGCAGCACCGGGCCCTGCCAGGCGGCGCCGGGCCCGGTGCCGGTGCCGGCCCCGCGGTTCCACACGGCCATCTGGCCGTCGAGGACGGCGAAGGCGTACAGCCGGCCGGGCGGCCCCTGCACCAGCCAGGAGGAGTGGTCGCCGCGTGCGTAGCGCAGCGACTGGGCCCAGTTGGGGCCGGTCGGGTAGCCCCCCACCTTGCGGTCGCCGCAGCCGGAGGGCGAGCCGCAGTGGTTCCGCCTGTCGTGCCAGCCGTACGTCTTCAGGTAGCCGATCTTCGTCGCGGCCGTCTGCGGGTCCAGGGTGTGCGGAAGCTTGCCGTTGAGGTAGCCCAGGTAGCTCTGGACCGTGAAGTGCGGCCGCTGCCCGAACGGGACCCGCGCGGCGTACGAAGCGGCCCCGGCCTGCGCGAACCGTGCCCCGTACATGTGGTCCTGATGGTCGGTGAGCCGTCCCGAGTCGACGTGCCGGCCCGGCGTCGGGTCCTGCATCCGTATCGTCGTCGGCTTGTACCGCTCCAGGACCCCCGCTATCGCCGCTATCACCTGATCCTTGGTGAAGGTGGGCTGCTGCGTGACCGGAGTGCCGGCGGCGAGCTGCGGGACGAGCGCCGGTATCCGGCCGTTCCACAGGCCGCGCATGCTGTGCGGGCTGTCGGAGACGGCGGCACGGGCCTCGCGCAACTGCAGCCAGACCAGGTTGACGTGGGGCTTCGCCACGAGGACGTCGAGCTCGGCGTGGCCGCCGCCCGCGGCGGGTATGACCGTACGGCGCCACGGGCTGGTGCGGTCGCCGGTGGCCATCTGCGCGTAGGCGGCGCGTATGCCGTTCTGGCGGGCTTCCGCGTAGTGGCTCCGGTCGCTGGGCTGCGCGGGGTCCTTGGTCGCCGGGCCTTCGGCCTGGTTGCGGCCGTCGGCCTCGCCCGAGGTGAGGTACAGGGTGGTGAGCGGGGTGCCGGACGCGATGGAGCGGCTGACGTCCGGGTTCATGAAGAACAGGTCGTCGTCCGGGTGGGCGACGATCTGGACGACCGAACCGGCGGTGGCGCTCACAGGGAGAGCGGCCGGGGAGTCGGTTCCCGGGACGGTCTCGGCCGCGGTCTGCTGGCCGGAGGCGACGGCGAGCGCACCGGTGACCCCGATGGTCAGCATCGGGACCACGGTCGCGAGGAGGAAACGTCGGCGGGACACGGGCATCGGCTACGCCTTGGGGTCGTTCCGGCAGGAAGAACCGCGTGAAGCTGTCGGTCAGTCACTGAGAGTCCGATCCGGGCAAGTTGGTTCACCCGAATCGCCGATGACTTCCGATTCGTGGCAAAGGGCGCCCGCGCGCGGCCCGTGTCGGCGTTTCGTACGTGTCCTTCGTCACGGGCGGGGGAGCGCCCCCTGCATCACAGGCCTCAGGACAAAAGGACATTCCGCCCCCTCGCGCTCGCGGTGAGGAGAACGCCTGCTCCGGCTAGGCTCTCCCCGGGCGGAAGCGCGGGCGCTGCCACCGGCGACACCCGCCGGAGGCGACACCCCCCGCGACCGCCCGGCCAGGGCAGAGGCAAGGGCAGGCCGACGTACGCGGGAGGCGGCGGGATGACAGTCCCGGGACGCAGGAGCAGTACCTTCAGCCGGCTGCTGCGCAGCGGGTTCACCGACCCCTCGGCCGCCGCCAGGCTGCTCGACACCGACGCGCTGGCCGCCGTACGCACCGATCCGGTGCTCCTCGACGCCCTCGGGGCCACCGCCGACCCCGACCTCGCCCTCCTCGGGCTGGTCCGGATCGCCGAGGCGCAGGCCCCCGAGGAACTGCCCGTCCTCCTCGACACCCTCGTCAGCGCCAAACCCCTGCGCGACCGCCTCCTCGGCGTGCTCGGCGCCTCCGAGGCCCTCGGCGACCACCTCGCCCGCCACCCCCGGGACTGGCAGGCCCTCGTCACCTACGAGGCCGCCGATCTGCACCCCGGACTGCCCGAGTTCGAGAACGGGCTGGCCGGCGCGGACGACCCCGTCACCCTGCGCGTCGCCTACCGCCGCTGCCTGCTCTCCATCGCCGCCCGCGACGTCTGCGGGACCATAGACGTAGCCCAGACCGCCGCCGAACTCGCCGACCTGGCCACCGCCACCCTCCGCGCGGCCCTGCGCATCGCGACCGCCGCCGCCCCCGAGGACGCGGCCGTCTGCCGGCTCGCCGTCATCGCCATGGGCAAGTGCGGCGGCAACGAGCTGAACTACGTCTCCGACGTCGACGTCATCTTCGTCGGCGACGCGGCCCCCGGAGCGGACGAGGGCAAGGCCGTCCAGGCCGCCGCCCGCCTCGCCTCCCACCTCATGCGGATCTGCTCCGAGACCACCGTCGAAGGCACCATCTGGCCCGTCGACGCCAACCTCCGGCCCGAGGGCAGAAACGGTCCGCTCGTCCGCACCCTCGCCTCCCACCTCGCCTACTACCAGCGCTGGGCCAAGACCTGGGAGTTCCAGGCCCTCCTCAAGGCCCGCGCCGTCGCGGGCGACGAGGCGCTCGGCGCCGAGTACATCGCCGCCATAACTCCCCTCGTCTGGCAGGCCGCCGAACGCGAGAACTTCGTCCCCGACGTCCAGAAGATGCGCCGCCGCGTCGTCGACAACATCCCCGCCGCCCAGGTCGAGCGCGAGCTCAAGCTCGGCCCCGGCGGCCTGCGCGACGTCGAGTTCGCCGTCCAGCTCCTCCAGCTCGTCCACGGCCGCTCCGACGCCACCCTGCACTCCGGCACCACCCTCGACGCACTCACCGCCCTCGCCGCCGGCGGCTACGTCGGGCGCGCCGACGCCGCCCAGCTGCACGACGCGTACCGCTTCCTGCGGGCCATGGAGCACCGCATCCAGCTCTACCGCCTGCGCCGCACCCACCTCGTCCCCGAGGACGAGGCCGACCTGCGGCGCCTGGGCCGCTCGCTCGGCCTGCGCACCGAACCGGTCGCCGAGCTCAACAAGGCCTGGCGCCGGCACGCCTCCGTGGTCCGCCGCCTGCACGAGAAGATCTTCTACCGGCCGCTCCTCGACGCCGTGGCCCAGCTCGCCCCCGGCGAGACCCGGCTCTCCCCGCGCGCCGCCGGCCAGCGCCTCGAAGCCCTCGGGTACGCCGATCCGGCCGCCGCCCTGCGCCACCTCGAAGCCCTCGCCTCCGGCGTCACCCGCGCCGCCGCCATCCAGCGCACCCTGCTGCCCGTGCTCCTCGGCTGGTTCGCGGACTCCGCCGACCCGGACGCGGGCCTCCTCAACTTCCGCAAGGTCTCCGACGCCCTCGGCAAGACCCCCTGGTACCTGCGCCTCCTGCGCGACGAGGGCGCCGCCGCGGAGAACCTCGCCCGCGTGCTCTCCGCCGGACGCCTCGCCCCCGACCTCCTCCTGCGCGCCCCCGAGGCGGTGGCCCTGCTGGGCGACCCCGAAGGCCTGGTTCCCCGTACCCACGAGGCCCTGGAACAGGAGGTGCTCGCCGCCGTCGGCCGCGCCGAGAACCCGGAGGCCGGGGTGGCCGCCGCCCGCGGAGTCCGGCGCCGCGAGCTGTTCCGCACCACCGCCGCCGACATCATCGGCTCCTACGGTACGGAGGACAGCCCGGCCGAGGAGGACCACGGAGCCCTGGTCGACCGGGTCGGCCGAGCCGTCTCCGAACTCACCGCCGCCACCGTCGCCGGAGCCCTGCGCGCCGCCGTGCAGGCGCACTGGGGAGACACCCTCCCCACCCGCTTCGCGATCATCGGCGTCGGCCGTTTCGGTGGTCACGAGCTCGGCTACGGATCCGACGCCGACGTCCTGTTCGTCCACGAGCCGCGCGAGGGCGTCGACGAACAGGAAGCCGCCAAGGCCGCCCAGCACGTCGTCTCCGAGATGCGCAGGCTCCTCCAGCTCCCCACCGCCGACCCGCCGCTGCTCATCGACGCGGACCTGCGCCCCGAAGGCCGCTCCGGCCCCCTGGTCCGCACGCTGCCCTCCTACGCCGCCTACTACCGGCGCTGGTCCCTGACCTGGGAGTCCCAGGCCCTGCTGCGCGCCGAACCGGTGGCCGGCGACCTCGAGCTCGGTCAGCGATTCATCGACCTGATCGACCCGCTGCGCTACCCGATGGAAGGCCTCGGCGAGGACGCCGTCCGCGAGATCCGGCGGCTGAAGGCCCGGATGGAATCCGAACGCATGCCCAGGGGCGCCGACCCGACCCTGCACACCAAACTCGGCCGCGGCGGCCTCAGCGACGTCGAGTGGACCGTCCAGCTGATCCAGATGCGGCACGCCTGGGCGGAACCGGGCCTGCGCACGACCCGCACCCGCGAGGCCCTGGCCGCCGCCCACGCGGCCGGCCTGATCCCGACCGAGGAGGCGCAGATCCTGGACGAGGCCTGGGTCCTGGCCACCCGGGTCCGCAACGCCGTGATGCTGGTCCGCGGCCGCGCGGGCGACACCTTCCCCTCGGAAACCCGCGAACTGGCGGCGGTCGGCCGCTACCTCGGCTACGCGGAGGGCACGGTCGGCGACATGCTGGAGGACTACCGCCGCATCACCCGCCGTGCACGGGGCGTCGTGGACGAGCTGTTTTACGCGGGCTGAGCGACCGCGGGACCCCGCCGCCGACCCCTGTGCGGCGGCGGGGTGCCACGCTTCCGGGCTCCCTGCCCGGCTAGGGCCTGTCGTCAAATTCCCCAGTCTGCCTCTGCGGGCGCCGACGGGAATGTGATGACAGGCCCTAGGGGAGGGACTTCTCGTACGTCTTGTCCTGGTCGGAGTCGTAGACCTGCTTGCCCCGGGCGTCGTAGCCCTTGATCCGCGGGGCCTTGGTGACGGGCCGCTCCAGGATCCCGGTGGCGGCGAACCAGCCGTGGTCCACGGCGCCTTCGAAGGTGGCGCCGCCGTAGCCGACGGTGACCCGGGTGACACCGGGGTCGACCGTGCCGATGCTGCCCCAGCGGTAGGGCAGCTTCCAGGGGCCCTCGGACCTCAGCTTCTGGAGGTAGAGCTTGCCCCCGTTGATGTCGGGGCGAACGGATCCGCTCCCGGGGTCCGCGCCCCCGCCGCCGGAGATGTTGATGCCCTCGGCCCTGCCGTCCTTGATGAGGCAGATGAGCCGGATCTGCCGCGGAGCCTCCTTGACGGCGACGATGTACCGGCCGTCCCCGGGGGAGTTGTCGTTCCCGGTGCTCCGGTGCGCGAGCAGGATCCGGTAGTCGGAGGCCTTGCCCAGGTCGGTCCGCGGGAGTCCCGACGGATCGGCGTGCTCCCGGTCGTAGGCGAGGCACAGCCCGAGCCCGGCGGCCGCCTCCCGGAAGGTGATCCCGTCGGCGATCTGCCCGCGCGTCTCGGGTGCGTCCGGTCCCGGGGGCACCTGGGGGGTGGGCGGCGCCGTGCTTGGCGTGGGGCCGCCGCCCGCCACCGGCACGACCGCCGGACCGCCGCCGGAGCCGTTCCCCACGAGGACCAGGGCCGTCACCGGGACGACGGCCAGCGCGACCAGGGCCGCCCCCGCCGCCGCGAGCCTGCGGTGGCGCCGCTCCGCGCGGCCCTGCCGGACGATCTCCGGATACGGCACGGCGGCGGGCCGCACGGCCTCGGCGCCCCGGGCCATCCAGTCCCGCAGGTCCAGCTCGAACTCTTCGCCCTGTCCGTCGTTGTCCCGCCCCTTCACAGGACCGCCCCCTCGCCCCTCGTCGCGATCCTGCCCAGTCCGGGCCAGGCGCGCAGTTTCGCCAGTGCCTTGGAGGCCTGGCTCTTGACGGTGCCCTGGGAGCACCCGAGGACATCGGCGGTCTCGGCCTCGGAGAGGTCCTCCCAGTACCGCATCACCACCACGGCCCGCTGCCGGACGGGCAGTTGGGCCAGCGCGTCCATCAGCACGCCGCGCTCCTCGGCCCAGGCGCCCGCGTGGTCGCGCACCGACGTGTCCGGCACGCTGCCCGTCAGCCGCTCGGTGACCCGCCGCTTGCGGAACCGGTCGCTGTTGCACGTGACCAGCATCCGGCGGACGTACGCCTCCGGGCTGTCCATGCGCGACACCCGCCGCCACGACCGGTACGCCTTCGCCAGCGCGGCCTGGGTCACGTCCTCCGCGTCGTGCGGATCGCCCGTCAACAGGTAGGCGGTCCGGACCAGATGGACCCAGCGCGCGGCAACGAACGACTCGAACCGATCTTCTTCCTCGGCCTGCATCGGCACCTCCTCGCCCCCTTGACCACCGACCGCCCCGATTCGGTTGCCCGCAGGGGCGTACGAATCCTCGCGGGTCCGGCGGGACCGGTGGCGGGCGGGAAGGTCAGGCGGCCTCGGCCGCCGTGCAGGAGGCGCAGTTGCCCGGTAGAGGGCGAGGAACGCGGCACCCTTGAGCAGCACCGCACCGTGGCGCCCGAGCCGCCCGGCCGCGGGAAGTCGTGCCGCGTCCATGGGCCGACCGTACCGGCCGGGGCCCGGTGCCCCTGGCTTTGGCGTCGCGCCGAGCGGCCCCTCGGCCAAGATCACGGCTTCCTATACGCTGCGCGTGCGTGCGGCCCGTACACGGGCCTCGTGCACGCACTGCGTACATGCACCTCGCACACCTCATGTGTCCGATGCCCGGGGGGGCTCTTTCCTTATGACTTCGCATTCCCGCACGATGCTCGGCGTCGCGCTCACTCCCGTCCTCGCGCTCGCGCTCGCCGCGCCGACCGCCTTCGCGGCGCCGGGCCCGGCCCAGGACGCGGCGTCCACTACCGCGGCCTCCGCCGCCGCGGTGCAGCTCGGCCCGTGGGCCAAGCCCACTCGGCTGGACCACCCGATCGGCAGCATGGTGACGGCCAAGGACGGCACCGTGGTGGCGGTGTCGGGCCTTACGGTGCTGCGGCGCCCCGTGGGGGGCGACGGGCTGGCTTCCCACGGGCATCGCGGTGTGGTCTCCCAGCTCCGCACACCTCACGGCACTGCCCGACGGCTCCGTCCAACTGGTTTGGAAGGACCCTGGTCTGAGCACGGAGACGCAGACCCGGACTGCAGTGCTCGCACCCGGTGCCACCAAGTTCTCGGCAGTGCAGAACTTCGCATGGAACTACGAAACCCGCTTCGTGGGCAGCGCCTCGGGGCACGTGTTCGCCGCCTGGTACGCGGACGGCAAGGTCCATGCCACCGAGCGGACGGCCCAGGGGACCTGGTCGGCTCCGGCCGTACTGGCCACCGCGGCCCAGCCCCTCTACGCCGGGTTCGTGTCCCTCGCGGTCGCCAACGACGGTACGGTGCTGGTGTCCTGGGGCGGCACGCCCGTGTCGGGGGAAGCGCGCCGGTACCAGACCATGGAGAAGGCCGCCGGCGCCGCGCAGTGGAGCGCACCGCGTGATCTCGGCCTGGCAGGTTCGCCCTACGACCTGCAGGTCTTCGCACACCCCAAGGGCGGGTTCCACATGGTGTGGAACGCCCGGGCGGCAGCCGCACAGTCCGCGGACCTCTCCTTGTCCTACGCGAGGAGGGTGGCCGGCACCACGGCCTGGAGCCGCGCCGAGCTCGTCGGCACCGGGACCTCCACCCGCATCAACGCACCGATGGTTCTGCCGAACGACGATGTCCTCCTGATGAGTTCGAACCGCGGGGCCTGGTACAGCGTGCGCTCGGCGACCAAGGGCACCTGGGCGACGGGCCAGCGCTTCCCGGACACGGGCCAAGGCACCTTCATCCACCTGCGCAGCGCGCTCGCCCCCAACGGCACCGTCGTCGCCACCTGGGCCCGGTCGAGCGGCGCGGGCCGCGTCCCCCAGGTGTCGACGTTCGTCGGCGGCACCTGGTCGGCGCCCACCACGCTCGTGGGCACGGTCCCCGAGCCGGCCAGTAACTCGGGCGACGTGATCATCGACGGTCAGGGCCGGCCGCTCGTGCAGTTCACCCAGTGGGAGGAGGGCGCCGACGGTTCCAGGCACGAGGTCGGCTACCTCGCGACCACCACCCCGCGCAAGCTCCCCGTACGGCGCGACCTCACGGGCGACGGCAAGGCCGATGTCCTGGGGCTCTCGACCGCGGGCAACCTCAAGGTCTACTCGGGCACCGGCCTCACCGCGGCCCCGTTCACGGTGCCCGGCTGGGACCCGGCCGCCGAGGTGCTGCCCTTCGGGGACCTCAACGGTGACCGCTGCAACGACGTGTTCGTCCGCCTGCCCGGCGGCGAGGCCCGCATGTACACCCCGGCGTGCGGCGGACTCCCGTCGCCCGGATCGGCGTACAAGAAGATCGCCTCGGACTGGAAGGCCTACAACTCCTTCTCCGCTCCCGGCGACCTCACCGGTGACGGCCGCACCGACCTGCTGGCCCGCGATGCCGCCACCGGCAACCTCTACCTCTACGCAGACAACGGCGCGGGCGGCTTCGCCGCGCGGGTCAAGGTCGGCACGGGCTGGAACACGTACAAGAAGATCATCGGCGCCGGTGACCTCACCGGTGACGGCAAGGCCGACCTGCTCGGCCTCGACGCCTCCGGTGAGCTGTGGCGCTACAACGGCACCGGAAACGGCACCGGCACCGGCGTCTTCAAGAGCCGCGTCCTGGTCTTCAAGGACTGGGGCGGCACCTACAAGGACGTCGTCGGCGCCGGGGACCTGAACGGCGACGGCAAGGCCGACGTCCTCTCCCGCGACACCGCGGGACGGCCGTGGCTGAACGCGGGCAACGGCGCCGGCGGCTTCGGCAACCGGACCGCCATCGGAACCGAGCCCATCTGGCAGTACACGAAGATCTCCTAAGGTCCGCTCGTGGTGCTGACCGGCTGGAACTGTGGGGCTCCGTCCCGCAGTTCCAGCCGGTCCCCGGCGAACGCCGCCCGGAAGCGGGGGTCGTGGGAGACCGCGACCACCGCTCCCGGGTAGCCGGCGAGCGCCTGCTCCACCTCCTCGACCAGCGCGAGGGACACGTGGTTGGTCGGTTCGTCCAGGACGAGGACGTCGGCGGGCCGGGTCACCAGGCGGGCCAGTTCCAGGCGCCGGCGCTGCCCGGCGGACAGCGCCGCGACCGGTACCGGGAGGTCCTCCTCGCGGAACAGCCCGAGCGTCAGCAGCTCCTCCGCATGCTCCTCGGGCAGCCCGGGGAGCCCCGCCGCGAACGCGGAGAGCAGCGGGAGCCGGACGGGGGAGTGGGGCAACTCCTGCGCCAGATAGCCCAGCCGCACGTGCTCCGCACGGCGCACCGAGCCCGTGTCCGGGGCCAGATCGCCGGCCAGGACGCGCAACAGGGTGGTCTTCCCGGCCCCGTTCGGCCCCGACACCAGCAGTCGCTGCCCGGGCCGCACGGCGAGGGCGGCGAGCCGGAGCCGGTCACCGACCCGGATTCCGGAGAGCTCGAGCAACGGCCCTTCGGGGGAGGGCTCTCGGGCCGGCTCCGGGGCGGCGATCCCGGCGCCGAAGCGCAGCGGCACCGGCGGTGGTGCCACCGGCTCCGCGCGCAGCCGCTCCAGGTGCGTCCGGGCCGCCCTGACCTGCCCGGACAGCTTGGCCTCCGAGGAACGGCGGTGCTTGCCGAAGCCCTGCCCGGGGTCCCCTCCGGTGCGGTCGAGCCGCTGGCCCGCCGCCGCGACCAGGGCCTCGGTGCGCGCCAGGTCCCCGCGCCACTCCGCGTACCGCTGCGCCCAGCGGCCGCGCGCGGCGGCCTTCGCCGCGAGGTATCCCGCCCAGCCGTCCCCGTACCGCACGACCGTGCGCAGGTCCCGGTCGACCTCCAGGACCGTGCTGGTGATCCGCTCCAGGAAGTCCCGGTCGTGGGTGACGACGACGAGCGTGCCCCGGTGGGCGCGCAGCCGCTCCGCGAGCCAGTCGACGGCCCGCCGGTCCAGGTGGTTGGTCGGCTCGTCCAGGAGCAGGAGTTCGGGAGCGGCGGCCAGGACGCAGGCCAGCGCGAGCCGTGAGCACTCGCCGCCGGAGAGCGAGCCGAGGGTGCGGTCCCGGGTGACGTGGCCGAGGCCGAGGCCGTGCAGCGCGGCGTCGGTGCGGGCGTCGGCCTGATAGCCGCCGCGTTCCTCGTAGGCGGTCAGGAGTTCGCCGTACGCGTCGAGGAGCGCGGGGTCGGGTTCGACGCCGGCGGCGCCGAGGGCGGTCTCGGCGGCGCCGATGCGGGCCGCCAGCTCCCGCAGATCGGCGAGGGCGAGGTCGACGGCGTCCTGGACGGTCAGTCCGGGTGCGAGGTCGAGGGTCTGGGCGAGGTGTCCGGTGCCGCCGGGGAAGACGGCGGTGACCTCGCCCCCGTCCGGCTCCTCGGCCCCGGCGAGCAGCCGGAGCAGGGTGGACTTGCCGGAGCCGTTCTCGCCGATGACGGCGGCCTTCTCGCCGGGCCGTACGGTCAGCGACACCTGGTCGAGCACGACCCGGTCACCGTAGGCCTTGGTGACTCCGGACAGGGTCAGCTGGGGCTTGGGCTGGAACTTGGGCTGGGATTGCTGATGGGCGCGCGAGCGCATGGGGATCCCCTCGGGGTACTCGTACTGCTTCTTCCACGTTCTCCTTCTGGGTGCGGGCAGCGCGGACGCGCGGCGGACGGGCCGGGCTTGGCCGGGCCCTCACGCCGCGTCCGCGCCGCGGATCAGCGGAAGAAGTAGTACGAGTACGAACCCATGGGGCCAGGGTAACGCGAGGCGAGTCGTTGCGTCTCGCCAGTTTTCAGCCGGCGCTGCGGATCGTGGCCACCGCCTCGGCGACCGTCCGGGCCATCGGCGTCGTCGGGCGGCCGATCAGCCGGGACAGGTCGCCGGAGGTGCCGGCCAGGCGGCCGCGCTCGATGGCGAGGTCCACGTCGACCAGGATCGCGGCGAACGGCGCCGGGACTCCCGCGCCGGTGAGGACCGCCTGGTGGGCCTCGGGGGTCACGGCGTTGTACGTGATCTCCTGCCCGGCGGCCTGCGCCACCGCCGCCGCGTACTCCGCGAACGACCACGCCACGTCGCCGCTCAGCTCGTACGCCCGGTGGAGGTGGCCCTCCCCGGTCACCACGGCCGCGGCCGCCGCCGCGTAGTCGGCCCGGGCCGCCGAGGCGACCCGGCCCTCGCCCGCGTTGGACAGGACCGCTCCGTGCGCGAGCACCGGAGCCAGGTTGCCGGCGTGGTTCTCGGTGTACCAGCCGTTGCGCAGGAAGGTGTACGGCAGGCCCGAGGAGAGGATCAGTTCCTCGGTCGCCCGGTGCTCGGCCGCGAGGTCGAAGTCCGCTTCCGGCCCGCCCAGGATCCCGGTGTACGCGAACTGCGCCACCCCGGCCTCCTTCGCCGCGTCGATCACGGCGGAGTGCTGGGGCACCCGTTGTCCGACCTCGCTGCCGGAGATCATCAGGACCCGGTCGCCGGAGCGGAAGGCCCCGGCGAGCGTCTCGGGGGCGTTGTAGTCGGCGATGCGCAGTTCGATGCCCAGCGCGGCGAGCGGGGCGGCCTTCTCCTTGTCGCGGACGACGGCGGCGATCCCGGCGGCGGGGACTCCCCGGGCGAGCAGCTCGTCGATGACGAGACGGCCGAGGGCTCCGGTGGCTCCGGTGACGACGATGCTCATGGCGGGTTCACTCCTGGTCTGGGCCTTGCTCCCCGTTTCCGGGCTGTGCACTCACCGTACGTTGGGCGCTAACTAAACGGCAGTACCCACTTTGAAGTAAGGTACTGGCATGGGAGTAAGTGAGATGCGCGAGAAGGTGACCCAGGCCGAGGCCATGTGTCCGAACCGGCTCGTCCTGGAGCACGTCACCAGCCGCTGGGGCGTCCTCGTACTGGACGCCCTGCTGGGCCGCTCGTACCGGTTCAGCGAACTGCGCAGGGAGATCGGAACGCTCGCCAAGGTCAGCGAGAAGATGCTGACCCAGACGCTCCAGACGCTGGAGCGCGACGGTTTCGTGCACCGTGACGCCAAGCCCGTCATCCCGCCCCGCGTCGACTACTCGCTCACCCCGCTGGGCCGCGAGGCCGCCGAGCGGGTCCGCGCGCTCGCCCACTGGACCGGTGTGCGCATGGAGGACGTGCAGCGGGCGCGCGAGGCCTACGACGAGTCGAAGCGGCAGGCCGCGGCCGCCCTGAACTAGGCCGTCTCTTCCGGATCTTGCCGGGCGGCGAGGGCCCGGCAAGATCCGGAAGAGACGGCATAGGCGGCGTCCAGGGACCGTCAGGCGCCGATGCGGACCAGCGCGAGCGTGATGTTGTCGGGTCCCCCGGCCTCGATGGCGGCCTTCCAGAGCTCGAAGGCGGCCTTGCCGTCGTCGTGCGCCCGCAGCACTTCGTCGATGACCTCGTCGGGGACCGGGTCGGTCAGCCCGTCCGTGCACACCAGGTAGCGGTCGCCCGTGGCCAGCGGGAAGGTCGCCACGTGGGGGGTGAGGACGTGCTCGGCGCGGCTCCCGCCGAGGGTCTGCGTCACCGCCGACGTGGTGCGCTGCCCCGGCTCCAGCGGCGGGCTGTCGTCCACGCTGACCTGGCGCAGCCCGTCCTCGGCCACCCGGTACACCTTGCTGTCGCCGACGTTGAAGGACAGCAGCGACTCCGGCAGGACCAGGGTGCCGGCGACGGTGGTCCCCATGGAGGTCAGCTCGGGACGGCCTTCGGTGGCGGCGTGCACCGCGCGGTTGCAGAGGTTCAGTGCGCCCTCGATCGCCTCGGCCCCTTCCAGCGTCGGGCCGAGCAGGGCCAGTTCCCGTACGACCAGCTCGCTGGCGACCTCGCCGGCCGGCTGCCCGCCGAGGCCGTCGGCGACCGCGACGAGGAGCGGTCTGCCGAGGGGGAACAGCAGCGTCTGGGGGCTCCGGGTCGTGGTCCCGCACAGCGTCCACGGCCCGATGACCAGGCTGTCCTCGTTGTGCTCGCGGACCAGCCCGACATGGCTCAGGGCGGTCACGGCTATGTACTCCACCACGAGGGTCCCGCCTCTCCGCGAGGGCAGACGCGTTCCTTTCCCGCCCCCATTGTCCCGCCGCCGGGCGAGCGGCGCGTTTCCGCGGCCCCGTGGTCAGTACTCCGTGCCCCTGGCGCTGAACGGGCCGGTCGCGGGGGCCACACACTTGTCCACGACGGCGGGCTCCTCGCCGCCGCCGCCCACCGAGCCCTTCACGCAGAGCCGTCCGCCGTTCTCGCGGAGGTCGAGGGAGAAGTGCGTGGTCGCACCGGACTGCTCGAGGTCGTGGATGCGCTCGTCGGGGTAGCCGGCGGTGTTCAGGGCCGCCCTGACCTTGGCCGGGGTGGGCTCCGTGATCTTCTCCACGGCCACGTAGACCTGCGACTCGTGGCTGACGCCCGCGCACCAGTCGCGGGTGTCCAACTCCACCATGGGTCCCGCCGTGGGGAAGCTCGGCACGATTCCCGGGCCCTGCGCCTCCTCGCCGGGCGGTGCCGGCCGCGGAGTCGGCGGCCCCTCCTGGAGGATGCCCGGAGCCGGGCACGTCTGCGCGATGTGCTCCTGGACCTCGGCGAGAGCCGGGGAGGACAGGCTTCCCACGGTCGCGGCCGGCG
>NZ_JBHWMB010000053.1:0-37511 GCF_042730015.1 Streptomyces sp. NPDC059957
GCGCCATTCCAGCCGTCCGGCGTTTGAGGACCGGGGTCTGGGGCGGAGCCCCAGGGGTCCGGGCGCAGCCCGGGGTCCTGTTCTTCAGCCCGTCCGGCGTTTGAGGACCGGGTCAGGGGCGGCCCTGGGAACGGTGGAAGGGCGGGTCGGGGACTTCTGCCCCGCGCAGCGGCAAAGGTCGCTGTGGGGACTTTGGCCGGCTCAGCCGCACCCGCCCACCGGGACCCGCGCCGGGACGGCGGTGGCGGGTGCGCCGACGGGGCACCGCCGGACGGAGTCCGGCGCAGCGCGGCGAAGCCGGTAAGGCCCGCCAGGGCCGAGCCGTGCGAGCGGCGCGTGAAGAAGGAGAAAATGTGCCCATCCGCTGATCCGATCGGGCGATTTGTCCGCCGCGCTCCACCCGGTCCGTCGCTCTGTGTGAACTACGCTCGCAATCCGAAGGCAGCGAGAGGAGCGGATCCGTGACGGATTTCGTCGGGCGGCGGCGTGAGCTCAAGGAGCTCCGCGAGGACATCGCGCGAACCGGGCTCGACACCCTCTCCGGCCGCAAGGCCAAGTCCCCGCGGGCCCGCGTGTTGCTCGTCGCGGGGCGACCGGGCTCCGGCCGGACCGCTCTCGCCGAAGCGCTGGTCCGGGAGATCGCCGAGGACTATCCCGACGGGGTGCTGAAGGTCCGCCTCACCGCCCCCACGGGGGAGACGGTCGCCACGGAGCGTGCCGTCCGCACCCTCCTGGAGGGGCTCGGGCAGCCCACCCCGCCCGGCGCCGCCGAGGACGATCTCAGCTCGGCCCTGCGCACGGCCCTGGCCGGCCGCCGCATGGTCCTCCTCGTCGACGACGCCTCTGATCCGCACCAGGTCGACGCCCTGCTGCCGGACACCCCCGAGTGCCTGGTCGTCGTCACCGCCGAGGGCCCCCTGACCGGGATTCCGGATGTCCGCCCCTGCACCCTCGGCGGCCTGGACACCCCCTCGGCCGTCCGCATGCTCGTCCAGCGCATCGGCGACATCCGCGTCGCCAACGACCCGCGCGCGGCCGAAGCCCTCGCCGAGGAGTGCGGCGGTCAGCCCGCCGCGCTCGCCCTGGCCGGCGGCTGGCTCGCCGCGCGCCCCAAGGCCTCCGTGGCGGACGTGGGCAAGCAGCTGCACGATATGCCCGCCGGTGTCGGCGGCCCGCTGGCCAAGGCCTTCAGGCTCGTCTACGAATCCCTCCCGCAGCCCGCCCAGCGGACCCTGCGGCTGCTTCCGCTTGCCCCCGCGGGTCTCGTCGACTCCCACGTGGCCTCCGCCCTCGCCGGCTGCTCCGTGGCCGCCGCGCAGTCGACGCTGGAGGACTTCGCCGCGCTGGGCCTGCTCAGGCCCGCCCAAGACGGGCTGTACCTGCTGCCCGGCTGCCTCGCGCCGCTGCTCCAGGCGCTGCTGGAGGCCAAGGAGCGGCCCGCCGAGGTCCGGCTCGCGCGGGCCCGGATGCTGGAGCGCACCGTACGGCTGCTGCTCTCCTGCCGGGCCATGGCGGAGCCGGACGCGGACGGATCCGAGGGATACGACGGACCCGGCGGCGTGGTCGGGGCGCCGGAGAAGCTCGACGGGGTGCCGCGCGCGCTGCGCTTCGCCGACCGGCGGGCGGCCCAGACCTGGCTGGACACCCGGCTGCCCGCGCTGCTGGCGGCCGCCTCGCTGGCCGTGGCCGACGGGGAGCTGGACACCCTGGCGCGCAGGTTCGTGGCGGCGCTGGCGCGGGCCCTGTCCGAGCACCGCGGCACCGCCGGGGCCGCGCCCGAGCTGTACGGGCTGCACCGGCTGGTGCTGGACGTGGCCGAGCGGCGCGATCTGCACCGGGAACAGGCCGCCGCGCTGCTGAACCTGGCCGATCTGGACGCCGAGACCGGCCGGACGCGGGAGGCACTGGACCGGTACCGGGCCGCGCTGGACGCGGGAAAG
The DNA here is from genome assembly GCF_042730015.1 of Streptomyces sp. NPDC059957. NCBI lineage: Bacteria > Bacillati > Actinomycetota > Actinomycetes > Kitasatosporales > Streptomycetaceae > Streptomyces > Streptomyces sp. NPDC059957. Next base: position 1,941 of record NZ_JBHWMB010000053.1, read on the forward strand.
GCGGCGAAGGACCCGTACGCGTCGGGCCGCGCGATGGAATCCGTAGGTGGCGCGCACCAGGAGCTGGGCGACTGGCACCGGGCCTCCGACTGGTTCGGCCGGGCCCTGTCCCACGCCCTCGCCCGGGGGGAGCGCGCGGACGAGGCGCGGCTGTACGGACGGCTGGGGAACGTGCACACGTACGCGGGCCGGTACGGGGACGCGCTGCGGAGCTGGCGGGCGGCCTCGGCCGGCTACCGGAAGCTGGCCGATGTCCCGGGGCAGGCAAAGGCGTTGAGCGAGATGGCGCGGATCCAGGAGTACGCGGGGCGGCCCGAGGAGTCGCTGCACACCTGCCGCGAGGCGGTGGAGCTCGCGCGCAAGGCCGGGGACCTGCGGCTTCAGGCCGCGCTCCAGGTGCGGCTGGCCGACACGCTGGACCGGCTCGGGGATCCCGCGGCGGCCAGGCTGCACAGGTCCGCGGCCGACAGATTGCTGGGAGATGACCCCGCAGCCTGCGAAATCCGCAGCGTTTCCGACTGAGATTATTACTTTGCAAGGCTAGACAGCCGCTCATCCTTCATTAGACTGGCTTCACCAGGTCATCCTCTGGTGCATCCCGTTGCGCGTTCTTGTGGACGGGTTTGTATTGAAGTAGCCCGAAACATCCCCTGAGCCAAGGACCGTGAGCCACGATGAAGGTCGGCATCCCCCGCGAGGTCAAGAACAACGAGTTCCGGGTCGCCATCACGCCTGCCGGCGTGCATGAGCTGGTCCGCAACGGCCACCAGGTCTTCGTCGAGCAGAACGCCGGTGTGGGCTCCTCGATCACGGACGCGGAGTACGTCTCCGCCGGCGCCGAGATCCTCGGCACCGCCGACGAGGTCTGGGCGACCGCCGACCTGCTCCTGAAGGTCAAGGAGCCCATCGCGGAGGAGTACCACCGCCTCCGCAAGGACCAGACCCTCTTCACCTACCTGCACCTCGCGGCCTCCCGCGAGTGCACGGACGCCCTGCTCGAGTCCGGCACCACCGCCATCGCGTACGAGACGGTCGAGACGGCGAACCGCGCCCTCCCGCTGCTCGCCCCGATGTCCGAGGTCGCGGGCCGTCTGGCCCCGCAGGTCGGCGCCTACCACCTGATGCGCTCGGTCGGCGGCCGCGGCGTGCTCCCCGGCGGCGTCCCCGGCACCCACGCCGGCGAGTGCGTGGTCATCGGCGGCGGCGTCTCCGGCTGGAACGCCGTGCAGATCGCCGTCGGCATGGGCTTCCACGTGACCCTGCTGGACCGCGACATCAACAAGCTCCGCGAGGCCGACAAGATCTTCGGTACGAAGATCAAGACGATCGTCTCCAACGCCTTCGAGCTCGAGAAGGCCGTCATCGAGGCCGACCTCGTCATCGGCGCGGTGCTGATCCCGGGTGCGAAGGCCCCGAAGCTGGTCACCAACGAGCTCGTCGCCAAGATGAAGCCCGGAAGTGTCCTTGTCGACATTGCGATCGACCAGGGCGGCTGCTTCGAGGACTCCCGCGCGACCACTCACGCCGAGCCGACCTTCCAGGTCCACAACTCGGTCTTCTACTGCGTCGCCAACATGCCGGGCGCGGTGCCGAACACCTCCACGTACGCGCTGACCAACGCCACGCTGCCCTACATCGTGCAGCTCGCGAACCTCGGCTGGGTCGAGGCGCTGCGTCGTGACCCGGCGCTCGCGCTGGGCCTCAACACCCATGATGGCCAGGTCGTTTACCGTGAGGTCGCCGAGGCCCACGGTCTCGAGACCCTCGAGCTGAGCACGCTGCTCGGCTGAGTCGTCAACGACTGACGTCAATCTCACGTATCCGGCCGGACCTTGCTCGCGAGGTCCGGCCGGAGGCGTTCCCGGGGTCCCCGTCGAGGCCGCTCAACTCGCCTCGAACGTAACCCTTTAACCCTTTCGCACACCCGCGAAACTTCCCGGCGACAGCTCGTACGCCCTTGACAGAGTGGTGTTCGGTTGCCGACACATCGCGGTGGGTCCGGCGGATTGTGTTGCCGCTGAGTGGTGACACGCCATAGAGTCGCCAACCGTCGGCATGGTGCCACGCTGACCTATCGATAAGTGTCCTGGTCACGTCCGAGGAGGTAAGACGACTTGTGAATGAGTCGACATTTGCTCCTGGAGGTGGTCGAGCAGGAGGGCCTGCGCGGGGCCAGGGTCCTGCCGGAATCGAAGCCGTGGGATCCGTAGCGGTCCGCACCTTCGCAAACCACCAGCACATGACGACGCCCCAAAAGAGCATGGACGGCCTAGACGTGAACTCCAGGGCCGGCGACCTGAGCGGCGACAAGCCCGTGGGTCTCGCCGACTACGAACAGGTGCCCGAGGGGCATTTCTACGACCCGGACGCGGAGTACGAGCCCGACCCCGAGTACGCGGCCACTCTCGCCCCCGACGCTGCACGCCAGCGCCGCGAGCGGATCGGCCCGACCGGACGGCCGCTGCCGTACTTCCCGATCCCGGGTCCGCTGACCGATCACGGTCCGGCGACCATCATCGCGATGTGCAACCAGAAGGGCGGCGTGGGCAAGACCACGTCGACCATCAACCTGGGTGCCGCGCTCGCGGAGTACGGACGACGGGTGCTGCTCGTCGACTTCGACCCGCAGGGCGCGCTGTCGGTCGGCCTCGGGGTCAACCCGATGGAACTCGACCTGACGGTCTACAACCTGCTCATGGAGCGGGGCATGTCGGCCGACGAGGTGCTGCTGAAGACGGCGGTCCCCAACATGGACCTGCTGCCGAGCAACATCGACCTGTCGGCCGCCGAAGTGCAGTTGGTCAGCGAGGTCGCGCGCGAGTCGACGCTGCAGCGGGCCCTGAAGCCCCTGCTGCCCGACTACGACTACATCGTGATCGACTGTCAGCCCTCGCTCGGTCTGCTGACCGTGAACGCCCTGACGGCGGCTCACAAGGTCATCGTGCCGCTGGAGTGCGAGTTCTTCGCGCTGCGCGGTGTGGCGCTGCTGACCGAGACCATCGAGAAGGTGCAGGAGCGGCTCAACCCGGAGCTGGAGCTCGACGGCATCCTCGCCACGATGTACGACTCCCGTACGGTGCACAGCCGTGAGGTGCTGGCGCGCGTCGTCGAGGCCTTCGACGACCACGTCTACCACACGGTCATCGGTCGTACGGTGCGGTTCCCGGAGACCACGGTCGCCGGCGAGCCGATCACCACGTACGCCTCCAACTCCGTCGGTGCCGCCGCCTATCGCCAGCTGGCCAGGGAGGTGCTCGCCCGGTGTCCCGCCGAGTGAGTCTGCCCGGAGCCGACGAACTGTTCCGTACGACCGGGGGGATGGCGCTGACGTCCTCCTCGCCGAACTCGACGCGGGGCGTGGAGCACGCGGCCTCGGCCGCGGAGGGCACGGCGGGAGAGGGCCGCAGCCGGGAGGCTGAGGCCGGCACGGAGCCGGGCGTCGGTCCGCAGCGGCGACCGCAGGAAGGTTCCGGTAACGCCGTCCCCGCCCCCACCCCCGGTCGGGGCAAGGGGCAGGGCCGGGGTGCGAACCGGCGGCCCAGCGGGCGCGAACGGCACGACGAGAAGATCACGGTCTACGTCTCCGCCGAGGAGCTCATGGACCTGGAACACGCGCGGCTGGTGCTGCGCGGGGAGCACGGTCTGGCCGTCGACCGGGGTCGGATCGTGCGGGAGGCCGTCGCGGTGGTCCTGGCGGACCTGGAGTCCCGCGGCGACGCGAGCATCCTGGTGCGGCGGCTGCGGGGTCGCTGAGCCCCTGCGAGGGGCTCGGGCGGGCTGGTCCCGTCGGTCCCCCTCCGGTGCGTCGCCCGCTCTGCGGTGCGGGGCCCCCGAGGGCGGGGCGGAGGCCGTCGGCGCGCCGACGGCGCGGGGGCCTGTCCCCTACCCGCCCTTCGCCCATCCCCCAGACTCCGTCCGGGGGGACCCCCAGCCGGGCTCTGCCCGGACCCGGTCCTCAAACGCCGGACGGGCTGGAAGATCCCCGGGCTCCGATCGGCATCCCGGTCCTCGAACGCCGGACGGGCTGGATGGACCTGGGCTGCGGCCCCGGACCCCGGTCCTCGCACGCCGGACGGCTGGAAGGTCCTGGGGCTGCGCCCCGGAGGATTTGCCCGGGTCCCCGCTGCCTTCGTGGCGTGGCGCGTGGGAGCCTTGGGTGCTGGGCTCCGGCCCGATCAGCTTTCCTTCCGTACCACCCTGGACCGCGATGCCCCCTCCCGCCGAACCCGGCCTCCCGACCCGCCGCTCGCTGGGCCGCGGGCCCGGTGCCTCCGTGCCGGAGGAGGAGGGGCTCCCCGCTCCCGGTCCTTCCCGAACTCGGGAGGAGCCCGCCGAGCCCCCTGTCGCGGCTGTGCAGGCCGTACAGGCCCTGGAGGCCCCCGGTGGCCCTGAGGGGCCGGAGGGGGCCGAGGAGTCCGTACCGGGTCCCGTAGAGCCCCCTGCGGTGCTTCCCGTGCCCTCGGCTGGGGCGGACCCGGTCGGGGAGGGGCGGTTCACGGTGCACCTCGGGAACTTCGAGGGGCCCTTCGACCTCCTGCTGCAGTTGATCTCCCGGCACAAGCTCGACGTCACCGAGGTCGCGCTGTCGGAGGTCACCAACGAGTTCATGGCGTACATCCGTGCGATGGGGCCCGACTGGGACCTCGACCAGACGACCGAGTTCCTCGTCGTCGCCGCGACCCTGCTCGACCTGAAGGCGGCAAGGCTGCTGCCCGTCGCCGAGGTCGAGGACGAGGCGGACCTGGCGCTGCTGGAGGCCCGGGACCTGCTGTTCGCACGGCTGCTGCAGTACCGGGCGTACAAGCGGATCGCCGAGATCTTCCAGGACCGGGCCGAGGCCGAGGGCAAGCGCTACCCGCGCACCGTGGGGCTGGAGCCCCACCTCGCCGAGCTGCTCCCCGAGGTGGTCATCAGCATCGGCGGCGAGGGGCTGGCGAGGCTCGCGGTCAAGGCCATGCAGCCCCGGGCGAAGCCCCAGGTGTACGTGGACCACATCCACGCGCCGCTCGTGAGCGTCCGGGAGCAGGCCGGGCTGGTCGTGGCGCTGCTCAAGGCGCGCGGCGAGGCCACCTTCCAGGAGCTCACCGAGGACGCCGCCGACACCCTGACCGTCGTGGCGCGCTTCCTGGCCCTCCTGGAGCTCTACCGGGAGAAAGCGGTGGTCCTGGACCAGGAGGAGGCCCTGCAGATGCTCACGGTGCGCTGGAGCGGCGGGGACGGGGACGGCATGCCGACGGTGACGGACGAGTTCGACCAGATCGTGGAGGTCAAGGAATGAACGACGTGACGACCCCCGTGGCCGGGCTGGCGCTCAAGCCCGCCCTGGAGGCCGTCCTCATGGTCGTGGACGAGCCGGCGACCGAGGCGCACCTGGCCAAGGTGCTGGAGCGGACCCCGCGCGAGGTCGCGCGGGCGCTGCGCGAGCTGGTGGACGAGTACGAGGTCCAGGGCCGCGGATTCGAATTGCGGCTCGTCGCCGGGGGCTGGCGGTTCTACAGCCGGGCGGACTACGCGCCGGCCGTGGAGGCCTTCGTCCTGGACGGCCAGCAGGCCCGCCTCACCCAGGCGGCGCTGGAGACGATGGCCGTCGTCGCGTACCGCCAGCCGGTCAGCCGGTCGCGGGTCTCGGCGGTCCGCGGAGTCAACTGCGACGGGGTCATGCGCACCCTCCTCCAGCGGGGTCTGGTGGAGGAGGCGGGGACGGAACCCGAAACAGGTGCGATCCTGTACAGGACGACGAACTACTTTCTGGAGCGGATGGGCCTGCGTGGCCTGGACGAGCTCCCGGAGCTCGCGCCCTTCCTCCCCGAGGCGGACGCGATCGAAGCCGAGACGCAAGAGGGTGTTCCGTCGTTCGATCCGGACTCTCCGGATACCGATGAAGACGACAAGACGACGGAACTTTGATGCGAAGCAGCGGCAACGGCAACGGTGGCGGCAACAGGAACAGCGGCGGCGGTGGTGGCGGGCGCGGTAGCTCCCCCCGCGGCGGCTCCTCCAGCGGCGGCGGCGGTGGCTACCGCGGTGGCGGCTCCGGCGGCGGCAGCGGCTCGGGCGGCGGCTCCCGCGGAGGCAGCTCGGGCGGTGGCTACCAGGGTGGCGGCTCCCGCGGCGGCTCCTCCGGCGGCGGCTACCAGGGCGGCGGCAGCTCGGGCGGTGGCTCCCGCGGCGGCTCCTCGGGTGGCGGTTACCAGGGTGGCGGCTCCCGCGGCGGCAGCTCCGGTGGCGGTTACCAGGGTGGCGGCTCCCGTGGAGGCTCCTCGGGCGGTGGCTACCAGGGTGGCGGCTCCCGTGGCGGCAGCTCGGGCGGTGGCTACCAGGGCGGTGGCTCCCGCGGTGGCTCCTCCGGTGGTGGCTACCAGGGCGGCGGTTACCAGGGTGGCGGCTCCTCCGGCGGCTACCAGGGCGGCGGCTCCGACCGTGACCGCGAGGAGGCCCCCCGCATCCGCAACCCCCGCCCCGAGGAGCGTCGCTACGACGTGGGCCCCGAGGGTGAGCGCAACGGCCGTGGCGGTGCCAAGGCCGGCGGCGGCGGTGCCCGCGGCGCGGCCGACGCCAACCGCGGTGGCGGTGCACGCGGTGCTGCGGCCCGCGGTGGAGCCAAGGGCGGCCCGAAGGTCTCCCGTACCCCGGGCATCGGCGGCGCCGGCGGCCCGCGCATCGGCCCCGGCTCCCGCAGCGGCCAGTCCAAGCCGCGCGAGCTGGAGGCGCGGATCGAGGAGCGCGTGCGCGACCGGTACGCCGACAAGCCCGTGATCAAGACCCCGAAGACCTTCCCGGGCGCCGAGGAGGAGGGTGAGCGTCTGCAGAAGGTGCTCGCCCGTGCCGGAATGGGCTCGCGCCGTGCGTGCGAGGAGCTCATCGAGCAGGCGCGCGTCGAGGTCAACGGCGAGATCGTCCTCGAGCAGGGCAAGCGCGTGAAGCCCTCGGACGAGATCAAGGTGGACGGCCTGACCGTCGCCACCCAGTCGTACCTGTTCTTCGCACTGAACAAGCCGGCCGGCGTCGTCTCCACCATGGAGGACCCGGACGGCCGCCAGTGCCTCGGTGACTACGTCACCAACCGTGAGACGCGTCTCTTCCACGTCGGCCGGCTCGACACCGAGACCGAGGGCATCATCCTGCTCACCAACCACGGTGAGCTGGCCCACCGCCTCACGCACCCGAAGTACGGCGTGAAGAAGACCTACGTCGCCGCCATCACCGGCCCGCTGCCCCGCGACATCGGCAAGCGCCTCAAGGACGGCATCGAGCTGGAGGACGGCTACGCCCGCGCCGACCACTTCCGCGTCGTCGACCAGCTCGGCAAGAACTACCTGGTCGAGGTGACCCTCCACGAGGGTCGCAAGCACATCGTCCGCCGCATGCTGGCCGAGGCCGGCTTCCCGGTCGAGAAGCTCGTGCGGACCTCCTTCGGCCCGATCGAGCTCGGCGACCAGAAGTCCGGCTGGCTGCGCCGCCTGACCAACACCGAGGTCGGCATGCTCATGCGCGAGGTCGGTCTCTAGGGCCCGGCCAGAAGCACGGCCCCACACGGGCCTCCAGAACCCGCGGTGCCTTCGGGCGCCGCGGGTTTTTTGGTTGTGCGGGGCCCCGGATCCTGTTTATAGTCAACCTGACTATAAAGAGATCGGGGGGGGCGTCATGGGATGGCAGACGAACTGGACCGAGATCCTCGGGTTCGTCACGGGGGCCGTGTGCGTCTGGCTGGTCGCCCGGCAGCACATCGCCAACTGGCCGATCGGCATCGCCAACAACGTCTTCTTCATCGTGCTCTTCGCCCAGGCCGGCCTCTACGCCGATGCCGGGCTGCAGATCGTCTTCATCGCCCTCGCCGCGTACGGCTGGTGGTCCTGGACCCACGGGGGTGGACCTGGCACCACCACGGCCCTGCAGGTGCGCCGCACCACGGCCGCCGAATGGACCGTACTGGCCGCGGCGGGGGCGGTGGCGGTGCTCGGCCTGACCCTCCTGCTGAGCCGGGCCACCGACTCCACCGTCCCGTTCTGGGATGCGCTGACGACCGGGCTCTCGCTCATGGCCACGTACGGCCAGTGCCGCAAGCTCGTCGAGTCCTGGTGGCTGTGGATCGCCGCCGACCTCGTGTACATCCCGCTGTACGCCCACAAGGGGCTCTACCTGACCTCCCTGCTCTACGTCGGCTTCCTCGCCCTGTGCGTGGCAGGACTGCTCGGCTGGCGCCGGGCGCTCCCGGCCCGCGACGCGCTGGTGGCGGCGGCATGAAGCGCCACGGACACGGCCTGGTCCTCGGCAAGTTCTATCCGCCGCACGCCGGCCACCACCACCTGGTGCGCACGGCGCAGGACCAGTGCGAGCGGCTGACCGTACTGGTCTGCGCGGCCTCGGTGGAGTCCGTACCGCTCGCCGACCGGGTCGCCTGGATGCGTGAGGCGCACCCGGGTGCCGAGGTCGTCGGCGCGGTCGACGACATCCCGGTCGACCTCCACGACCCGGCCGTCTGGGAGGCGCACATGGCGATCTTCCGGGGCGCGGTGCGCCGCCCGGTCGACGCGGTCTTCACGTCCGAGGCCTACGGGACCGAGCTCGCGCGGCGGTTCGGCGCCGAGGAGGTCTGCGTGGACCCAGGCCGCACCCTCTTCCCGGTGTCCGGAACGGCCGTACGGGCCGACCCCGTCGGGAACTGGGAGTTCCTCGGGCCCGCCGTACGGGCGGCGCTGACCCGGCGGATCGTCGTACTCGGCGCCGAGTCCACCGGCACGACCACGCTGTCGCGGGCCCTGGCCGAGCACTGGCGGGGGCGCGGCGGGGTGTGGGCGAAGACGGGCTGGGTCGCCGAATACGGCCGGCGCTACAGCGAGGAGCGGCTGGCGGCCGCGCGCGCCGCGGACCCGGCGGCGACCTGGTCCGACGTGAGCTTCACCTCGCCGGAGTTCCCGGTGATCGCGCGGCGGCAGGACGCGGAGGAGGAGCGGGCGGCCCGGCTGGGATCTCCGGTGCTCTTCTGCGATACGGACTCCTTCGCCACCGGGATCTGGCACGAGCGGTACATGGGCGGGCGCAGCGCGGAGGTCGAGCGGATCGCCGCCGGGACGCGGCGGGACCTGTACCTGCTCACCGACCACGCGGACGTGCCCTTCGAGGACGACGGGCTGCGCGACGGAGCGGAGCTCCGGCCGTGGATGACCGGGCGGTTCCTCGAGGAGCTGGAACGGACCGGGAAGCGCTACCTGGTGGTCCGCGGGGACCGCCGGGCGCGGCTGGCGGCGGCGGTGGCCGCCGTCGACGGACTCCTCGCGGAGGGCCGGCAGTTCGCGGATCCCCTGCCGGAGCGGGTGGCGGAGCGGGTGGCCGGGCAGGCGGGGGAGCGGAGCCGATGAGTGACACCGGACCTGGACCTGGACCGGCACCCGGACCCGGGCACGGACCCGGGCACGCGTACGACCCGCACGCCTTCGCACCCTTCGCGGTGACCGTCGACCTCGCCGTCTTCACCGTGCGCGGCGGGACCCTGCACGTGCTGCTGATCCGGCGCGGGCAGGAACCGTACGCGGGGGCCTGGGCGCTGCCCGGCGGCTTCCTGCTGCCGCGGGAGTCGGCGGAGACGGCCGCCCGGCGCGAACTGGCCGAGGAGACCGGCCTGTCGGCGCAAGTGGTCGACGCCCTCCACCTGGACCAGCTGCGCACCTACAGCGAACCGGACCGCGACCCCCGCATGCGGGTGGTCTCCGTGGCCTTCACCGCGCTCGTCCCCGATCTGCCGGAGCCGGTGGCCGGGGGCGGCGGAGACGCGGACCGGGCCCGCTGGGTGCCGGTGGGGGAGGCCTGTGGGCCGGCCTTCGGACTGGCCTTCGACCACGAGGAGATCCTCGCGGACGCCCGGTCCCGCGTCGGCTCGAAGCTGGAGTACAGCTGCCTGGCCACCGCCTTCTGCCCGCCCGAGTTCACCCTCGGCGAGCTCCAGGCCGTCTACGAGACCGTCTGGGACACCGCCCTGGACCGCCCCAACTTCCGGCGCAAGGTCCTGGCCACGCCCGGCTTCGTCGAGGCCGTGCCCGGAGCGGCCCGGCTCACCGGCGGCCGGGGCAAACCGGCCGCGCTCTACCGGCCCGGCCCCGCGAACACCCTGCACCCGCCCCTGCTGCGCCCCTCGGAAGGACACACGCGATGACGACTGCGCCGACGAAACCGACGAACACGAAGCGGGCCGCCACGGGATCCCTGATCGGACTGGCCCTGGGGGACGCCCTCGGCTTCCCGACGGAGTTCAACGACGTGCCGGGGATCCTCGCGAAGACCGGCCCGTGGCGGCAGATGGACCTGCCCCGGCCGGCGATCGTCACGGACGACACCCAGATGACGCTGGCCCTCGCCCGGGGCATGCGGACCGCCGGGGAGCGGGGCCGGGTGGGCCCGCTGCGGCTCGCCCGCCCGGTCCGGGAGGAGTTCGTCGACTGGTACCACTCCCCGGAGAACAACCGGGCCCCGGGCCGCACCTGCCTGAAGGCCTGCAGCCTCCTCAACCACCCCGAGCGGGACTGGCGCGACGCCAGCCAGCTCGGCTCCAAGGGCTGCGGGGCGAACATGCGGGTGGCTCCGGTCGGTCTGGTGCCCGGCTGGACGGAGGAGGAGCGGGCCGGCGCGGCCCAGCTCCAGTCGGCCCTGACCCACGGCCACCCCACGGCACTGGCCGCCTCCGACCTGACGGCGCGAGCGGTGTTCCTGCTGGCGCAGGGCACGGAGGTGACCGGCCTGGTCGGGCAACTGCGCTCGTACGCCCTGGAGAACCGCACCCGCTACCACGAGCGCTGGCTCGGCGACCTCTGGACGCGGACGGCCTCCGACGCCTCGACCGAGTCCTTCATGGCGCGCGGCTGGGACGAGTGCCTGGACGTCCTGGACCGCCTCGCGGCGGCCCTGCGCACCCCGTCCCCCGAGACCGACCCCTGCCTCACGACCGGCGAGGGCTGGATCGCCGAGGAGGCCCTGGCCACCGCCCTCCAGTGCTTCCTGCTCTTCCCCGCGGAACCCCTCCTGGCCCTGCGCCGCGCGGCCTGCACGGCGGGCGACTCCGACTCCATCGCCTGCCTGGCCGGCGCCTTCGCGGGCGCCCACCTCGGCGCGGACGCCTGGCCCCACGACTGGGAGGCCCGCATCGAATACCGCGCCGAACTCCTGTCCTTCGGCGCCCTCTGGGACGCGTGAGCGGTGCTCGACGTGATGAACGCCCTGGACACCGACCTGGCCGCCGTCGTCGCGGAGCAGCCGGACCCACTGCTCTTCGCGACGGTCTCGGGCGCCCACCTGTACGGATTCCCCTCCAAGGACTCCGACGTCGACTTGCGCGGCGCGCACCTGCTGCCGGCGGCGGAGCTGCTCTCGCTCCGCGACCCGCAGGAGACGCGCAGCCTCATGTGGTTCCGGGACGGCACCGAGATGGACCTGGTCACGCACGACCTGCGCAAGTTCGTCCGGCTGATGCTGAACCGCAACGGCTACGTCCTGGAGCAGCTGCTGTCACCCCTGGTGGTGCACACGACGCCGGCCCACGAGGAGCTGGTCTCCCTGGCCTCCGCTGTCCTGACCTCGCACCACGCCCACCACTACCGGGGGTTCGCGAACACACAGTGGCGGCTCTTCGGGAAGACGGCCGAGCTCAAGCCGCTGCTCTACACGTTCCGGGCGCTGCTCACGGGCATCCACCTGATGCGCTCGGCGCGGGTGCAGGCGCACCTGCCCACCCTGCTGGACGAGGTGCCGGAGGCGCCGGGTTATCTGGCCGGATTGATCGAGGCCAAGGCCGAGGCCGAGCACGGAGCGGCCGTGGGGGTCGGCGCCCGGCGAGTGGAGCGGGACTTCGGGGTCCTGCACGGGGTTCTGGAGGCGGCCCGGGAGAATTCGTCGCTGCCGGAGCGCTCGACCGCCTTCGATGCGCTCGACGAGTTCGTCGTACGGCGGCGGGTGGGTTAGGTCGTTGCCGATGTGCGGCGGGTGCGGAGGAGGAAGTCCTCCACCCGGGGGAGGTCCGGGGTTTCGGGGAGGGGGGTCTTCGGGAGGGCGGCTTCGGTCTCCTCGGTCAGGAGGGTCATCCAGGCGTCGACCTCCTCCCAGGTGAGCTCGCCGCGGCGGACCGCGAGGAGGCGGTCGCGGTAGGGGGTGGCGTCGATCACCAGGCGGCCCGTGCGCAGCAGGTCGCGGCAGGACAGGAGCAGGCGCAGCAGGTGCATGGCGTGCTTCCAGCGCGGGGCGCCGTGGTTGCGGAGGTCGCCGAGGAGTTTGCCGCGCTGGGAGACGGCGTACCGGCTGAAGGTGGTGTGGGCCCGGCGGGAGAGGAACGCCTCGCGGAGCGAGAGGAGTTCCTCTCCGACCGGGGTGAGGTCCTCCACCAGGGGGGAGTGGAGGACCTCCAGGATGTTCGGGTTGGCGCGCAGCGCGAGTTCGCAGAAGCGCTCCAGCTCCCAGGAGAACTCCTCGTCCCGGGGTCCGTCCACGTGCGTCGGCGGCTTCTCGAAGCGCCAGAACAGCGGCGTCGGGGCGAGGTAGACACCGCGCCGGTCGGTGTCGCTCGCCTCCGTCGCCAGGCCGAACGCCCTTGAACCGATCACGCACGAGTAGACCGTGTGGTCCCTGACCAGGGTGGTTCCGAGCGGCTCGGGCGTGGGTGTGATCCGGTGGGCCTCGTTCATTCCGCGAGGCTAGTGCGGGGCCTCGGGCTAGGCGAGCGAGATTTCGCCCGCCGGGGAGACGGTGATCTTCTTCTCCGCCAGCGGCTTGGTGGCCGGGCCCTTGGCCACCGCGCCGTCCGTGTCCTTGAACTTGCTGCCGTGGCACGGGCAGTCGATGGTGCCGGCCTCCACCTTGTTCACCAGGCAGCCCGAGTGCGTGCACACCGCGGTGAAGCAGCGGAAGTCGCCCGCCGTCGGCTGGGTGACGACCAGCTTCTCGTCCTTGAGGACCGTGCCGCCGCCTACCGGCACCTCCGAGGACTTGAGCAGGGCCTTGGTGTTGCCGGGCGGAGTGGAGGACGAGGCGGACGCGGAGTCCGCCGCCGTGGGCGCGCTGCCGCCCTCGGACGACGGCTTCGTCTCGTCGGATCCGCCGCACGCGGTCAGCACGCCGCCTGCCAGGACGCTCGCGCCGGCCGCCAGTACGGTGCGCCGGGCGGCGCGGGTGGGGTCGCTCATGTCTTCTCCTCGGGTGATCGCCGGGGTGGCGAAAGCATCCTGGCGCGTGACGGGCCTCGGCAACACCCCGCCACGCCTGGACTCAGCCCTCCGGAGGCCGGGGAACGAGTTCCGCCGGCGCGCCGGGGGCGCGTACCACCTCCCACACGCGCACCACGGCGTCCCGGTTCAGCGGTCCGTGGACGTGCGGGTAGCGGATGCCCGGTTCACCCTCCCGGCGGACCTCGGAAGTGAGGGCGCGCTCGTCGAGCTCCACGGCGAGCAGGATTCCCGGTACGCCGCCGTAGTGCGAGGCGGCGATCGCCAGCGCCGTCTCCGGGTCCGCCGAACAGTGCACGAAACCCTCGGAGTCGAGGGAGGGCGGCGCGTACGGGCGCGCGGGATCGGCGGTCCAGTCGGCGAGCGGTACGAGGTGGAAGATCATGCCGATCGTTCTACCGCAGTCGGCGCGCGGCTCTGCGCCAAGTGGCAGATGCGCCCGAGTTGGGTGACATTGTCCGTATCTCGAAGCCGGGTCCGCAGATTTCCGCGTGCCCGGTCCCTCTTCGAAAGGCATCACCATGGCGGGCAACGACCTCGGCTCCCTTCTCGGCGGCCTTCTCGGCGGCGGCAGCGGCGGACAGGGCGGCGGTGGCGGCAACATCCTCGGCTCCCTCCTCGGCGCACTGATGGGCGGCGGCGGCGCAGGCGGCGCCCAGGCGGCCGGAGGCGCGGGCAACAACCCGCTCGGCGGGCTGCTGGACATGCTGACCAAGTCGGGTCTGACCGACCAGGCCCAGTCCTGGGTCGGCACCGGCGAGAACCAGCCGGTCAGCGGCCCGGAGATCGCCAAGGCCCTGCCGGACGAGACCCTGGCCAAGGTCGCCGAGCAGGCGGGCGTCACCCCGGAGGCCGCCGCCGACCAGATCGCGCAGGCGCTCCCGCAGGCCGTGGACAAGCTGACCCCCGGCGGGTCGGTCCCGAGCGGCTCGCTGGAGGACATCATCAAGCAGCAGGGCCTCTGAGCGACCGCGAGCGACTCCGAGCGGCCCCGGTTCACCCCGGGGGCCGTTCCCGAGGGCCCGGCGTCCGTCCCAGCGGACGGGACGCCGGGTCCTCGCGCCGTTCCCGCTGGTTACCCTGAGTCAGGCGCCGCACCGCCGTCACACCCCCTGTACCCCTGGAGCGCACCCCGTGAGAACCGCCGTCGTCATCGGAACCGGACTGATCGGCACCTCCGCGGCGCTCGCCCTGGCCGCCCGCGGCATCGCCGTCCACCTGTCCGACCGCGACCAGGGGCAGGCCCGTACGGCCGCCGCACTGGGCGCCGGCACCGAGGAGCCCTACCAGGGCAAGGCCGACCTGGCGGTCATCGCCGTACCGCCCGCCCACGTGGCCGCCGCCCTCGCCGACGCCATAGGACGTGACCTGGCCCGCGCCTACGTGGACGTGGCCAGCGTCAAGGGCGGACCGCGCCGGGAGCTGGACGCGCTCGGCGTGGACACCAGGGCGTACATCGGCACCCACCCGATGGCGGGCAAGGAGCAGTCCGGACCGCTCGCGGCCTCCGCCGACCTCTTCGAGGGCCGTCCCTGGGTGCTCACGCCGACCCGGGAGACCGACCACGAGGTGCTGAACCTGGCGCTGGAGCTGGTGGCCCTGTGCCGGGCCGTCCCGGTGGTCATGGACGCCGACGCGCACGACCGGGCCGTCGCGCTGGTCTCCCACACCCCGCAGCTCGTCTCCAGCATGGTCGCGGCCCGGCTGGAGGAGGCCGACGAGACCGCGGTGCGGCTGTGCGGACAGGGCATCCGCGACGTGACCCGGATCGCCGCCTCCGACCCCCGGATGTGGGTGGAGATCCTCTCCGCCAACCCGGGACCCGTGGCGGACGTGCTCTCCGGGATCGCCGCCGACCTGGAGGAGACCGTGGAAGCCCTGCGGGGTCTGCAGTCGGCCGACGAGGCCAAGCGCCGGGACGGGGCGGCCGGCATCGAGGACGTACTGCGCCGCGGCAACGCGGGCCGGGTCCGGGTCCCGGGCAAGCACGGGGCCGCGCCGACGGTCTACGAGACGGTGGCCGTCCTCATCTCCGACCAGCCGGGCGAGCTCGCCCGGATCTTCGCCGACGCGGGCCGGGCCGGGGTCAACATCGAGGACGTGCGGATCGAGCACGCGACGGGCCAGCAGGCGGGCCTGGTCCAGCTGATGGTCGAACCCCGGGCCGTGGCCGGCCTCCAGGCCGAGCTGCGCGAACGCGGCTGGGCGCTGCGCCAGCCGTAAGGCCTCCGGGCACGCCCCGCGCCCCCTCCGGGGCCGCCCCGGGCCCGCCCGCCGACGCCCCGGCGGGCGGCGGCGAAAAGCCCGGTAACCTGGAGGAGGGGCGCTATTGGCGCGCCCGGACACGTACGCGCAACCAGGAAGGTGCCCGCACCGTGGAAACCGCAGCTCCGACCGCCGTGATCGTCGCCATCGACGGTCCCTCCGGCACGGGCAAGTCCAGCACTTCCAAGGCCGTGGCCGCCAAGCTCGGGCTGCGCTACCTGGACACCGGTGCCCAGTACCGGGCCATCACCTGGTGGATGATCACCAACGGCATCGACATCGAGGACCCGCAGGCGATCGCCCTCGCGGCGGGCAAGCCCGTCATCGTGTCCGGCACCGATCCGTCCGCCCCCACCATCACCGTCGACGGCCAGGACGCCTCCGGCCCGATCCGGACCCAGGAGGTCACCTCCAAGGTCAGCGCCGTGAGCGCGGTCCCCGAGGTGCGCACCCTGATCACCGAGCTCCAGCGCTCCATCGCCGCCGAGGCGGCCGACGAGGCCGAAGGCATCGTCGTGGAGGGCCGCGACATCGGCACCACCGTGCTGCCCGACGCCGACCTGAAGATCTTCCTCACGGCCTCCGCCGAGGCCCGCGCGGCCCGCCGCAGCGGTGAGCTGCGGGGCAAGGAGGCCACGGATCTCGCGGCCACCAAGGAGGCGCTGATCAAGCGCGACGCCGCCGACTCCGGCCGCAAGACCTCCCCGCTGGCCAAGGCCGGCGACGCGGTCGAGGTGGACACCACCGAGCTCACGCTCGACCGGGTCATCGAGTGCGTGGTCACCCTGGTGGAAGAGAAGCGGGCGGGCCGCTCGTGAGCGATACGCCCTCCCTCAAGGGTGCGGCGGTCGGCCGGAGGATCGGCATCGGGCTCATGTACGGCCTCTGGAAGCCGCGCGTGCTGGGGGCCTGGAAGGTCCCCGCCACCGGCCCCGTCATCCTGGCCGTGAACCACTCGCACATCATCGACGGACCCATGCTCATGGGCACCGCGCCCCGGCCGCTGCACTTCCTGATCAAGAAGGAGGCGTACGTCGGTCCGCTCGGCCCCTTCCTCGAAGGGATCGGGCAGGTCAAGGTGGACCGCTCCGGCACCGACCGGACCGCCGTCAGCCGTGCGCTGGGCGTACTGGAGAACGGCGGGGCCCTGGGGATCTTCCCCGAGGGCACCCGGGGCGAAGGCGACTTCGCCTCGCTGCGCGCGGGCCTCGCGTACTTCGCGGTCCGTGCCGGCGCACCCATCGTGCCGGTCGCCGTCTTCGCGAGCACCGAGCGGCACAGCAGGGTCGTCAAGGCCCTGCCGCCGCTGAAGAGCAGGGTCGACATCGTCTTCGGCGATGCCTTCGACGCCGGGGACGGCAGTGGCCGCCGTACCCGGACCGCGCTGGACCAGGCCACCGTACGCATCCAGGACCGGCTGACCGCCCACCTGGCCGACGCCAAGCGCCTCACCGGGCGCTGAGCGAGACTTGACCTAGTAGTGGAACCGCGCTGCGCGGGCCCCACCGATCACCACGAACGACGAGGAACGGACTTCATGAACGACCAGCAAGACCACGGAGCACTTGGCGATGCCGAGTACGCGGAGTTCATGGAGCTCGCCGCGGAAGAGGGCTTCGACGTCGAGGACGTCGAGGGCGCCCTCCAGGAAGCCGGCCACGGCCCGCTGCCCGTCCTCGCCGTCGTCGGCCGCCCCAACGTCGGCAAGTCGACCCTGGTGAACCGGATCATCGGCCGCCGCGAGGCGGTCGTCGAGGACAAGCCCGGCGTCACCCGCGACCGCGTCACCTACGAGGCCGAGTGGGCCGGCCGCCGCTTCAAGGTCGTCGACACCGGCGGCTGGGAGCAGGACGTCCTCGGCATCGACGCCTCCGTCGCCGCCCAGGCCGAGTACGCCATCGAGGCCTGCGACGCCGTCGTCTTCGTCGTCGACGCCAAGGTCGGCGCCACCGACACCGACGAGGCCGTCGTCCGCCTGCTGCGCAAGGCCGGCAAGCCCGTCGTCCTGTGCGCCAACAAGGTCGACGGCCAGAGCGGCGAGTCCGACGCGGCCTCGCTGTGGTCGCTGGGCCTCGGCTACCCGCACCCGGTCTCCTCCCTGCACGGCCGCGGCACCGGCGACATGCTCGACGCCGTCCTGGAGGCCCTGCCCGAGGCGCCCGAGCAGACCTTCGGCACCGCCGTCGGCGGTCCGCGCCGGATCGCGCTCATCGGCCGCCCGAACGTCGGCAAGTCCTCCCTCCTGAACAAGGTCGCCAAGGAGGACCGCGTCGTCGTCAACGAGATGGCCGGCACCACCCGCGACCCGGTCGACGAGCTGATCCAGCTCGGCGGGGTCACCTGGAAGTTCATCGACACCGCGGGCATCCGCAAGAAGGTCCACCTCCAGCAGGGCGCCGACTACTACGCCTCGCTGCGCACGGCCGCCGCCGTGGAGAAGGCGGAGGTCGCGGTCATCCTGATCGACACGACCGAGCAGATCTCCGTCCAGGACCAGCGCATCATCACCATGGCCGTCGAGGCGGGCCGCGCGATCGTGATCGCGTACAACAAGTGGGACGACCTCGACGAGGAGCGCCGCTACTACCTCGAGCGCGAGATCGAGACCGAGATGCAGCAGGTCGCCTGGGCGCCCCGGGTGAACGTCTCCGCGCTCACCGGGCGCCACATGGAGAAGCTGGTCCCGGCCATCGAGACCGCGCTCGCCGGCTGGGAGACGCGCATCCCGACCGGCCGTCTGAACGCCTTCCTCGGCGAGGTCGTCGCCGCCCACCCGCACCCGATCCGTGGCGGCAAGCAGCCGCGCATCCTGTTCGGTACGCAGGCGGGCAGCAAGCCGCCGCGGTTCGTCCTCTTCGCCTCGGGCTTCCTGGAGCACGGCTACCGCCGCTTCATCGAGCGCCGCCTGCGCGAGGAGTTCGGCTTCGAGGGGACCCCGATCCACATCTCGGTCCGCGTCCGCGAGAAGCGCGGTGCGCAGCACAAGCGCAAGATGTGACGGCGGTTCGGTAGGACGTGGCCGGGGCTAGTAGCCCCGGCGCGGAGCGGGCGGCAGGGCCGCCGGGATGTGCTGCATCCCGGTCTGGTGCTGCCGCCCGTTCGCGTATCCGGCGCCGGCGTACGAGTACTGCGGCTGCGGAGCCGGGGAGGGCTGCCAGGCGTCCGCCGGCTGCCCGGCGTGCTGTCCCGCCGGCTGCCAGGAGGAACCGTTCCAGCCGCTCCCGTAGGAGCTCGGGGAGCCCGCGGCGCCGCTGCCGTACGTGCCCGCTCCGCTGCCGTACGTGCCCGCTCCGCTGCCGTACGCGCCGCTGTAGGAGCCCCCGTACGAGAACGCCGTGAAGCCGAGGTCCTCCTCGCCCGTGCGGTCGCCGGGCAGGGCCCGGAAGGCGCGCAGGTACTCCGAGTACAGCGTGTCGTAGATGGGCGTGTGCGAGGCGGCCGGAGAGCTCCCCAGCTCCCGTACGGGGCGCATCGGGGGGACGGTGCTCGGATAGGACGGGGCGCGGGAGACATCGTAGGAATGCACGTATCAGCCAACGAACCCGGCGGCCCGCGGATGCGGGGTGGCGGGGCGGAAAACGCAGATCGCCGGGGGTGCGCGGGACGGACCGCGCACCCCCGGCGCACGCCGTCCGGCCCCCTGGGCGGGGGTCGGACGGCCGTTTCGGGGACGGAAGGCAGAGCGGGGACGGGAGCCGGGGGACGGTCCCGGGAGCCGGGGCCTCAGGCGCCCGGGGTGCCCGCCAGCGGCATCGAGGCGGCGACCAGCTTGCCGTTGCGGGCGGCCTTGTCCAGGGCGTCGCGCAGCAGGTCCTCGCGGGGCTGCTGGCCGATGGTGCCGACGGGGGCGGCGTACACCAGGACGCGCTGCGTCTTGTTGACGGCGGCCCGCCAGCCGTCGGTGACCGACAGCGGCCGGTGCGCCTGCCACCAGGCGATCTGACCGGGCTGGAGCACCGAGTGCAGCTGGCCCGCGGCGAGCAGGATCGACCAGCCGGTCAGGGCCTGCGGGACCTCCTCGGTGTCGGTCATGGGGATGAAGCCCTGCTCGATGAGGAGCGGGAGGAAGTCGTCGCCGGGACCGGTGGTGCCGGGGCGCGCGATGGGCGCGGTCGGTTCCACCACGAGGGCGGGGTGCAGTTCCCCGTTGATCAGGATCAGGCCGCTGGTGATCCCGAGGACGGCCTGGCCGCCGGGCACGGACTGCGGCACGTCGCCGGCGGGGGAGGCCGCCGGGGCGGGGCTGTCGCCCGTGATGGAGCGGACGGCGCCCTGGAGGTCCGCCTCGGGCACGGAGACGACCTGCGAGGGGATGCAGCCGGCGTGGGCGAAGGCCAGGACGGCCGTCTCGTCGCCGACGAACAGCACGGTGCTGGTCTGCTCGCGCTCGGAGTCGCCGGGGGTGCGGCAGGAAGTGCAGTCGTAGCTGCCCGGGGATCCGTCACCTGCGAGCAGCCGCTCGGCCTCCTCGTCGCCGATCTCGGCACGTACCTCATCACTGACTTCGAGCATGCGCGGCACGGGGTGGCTCCTCGGACTAGGCGTGCGGGGCCGGGGGGTTCCGGCTCGCCGGGCTCAACGGGGGAGCGGTGGCCGGGGTCACGCCATTTGAGGGAACGGAATCGAACCGGACCCCCGAAGGAGTGAACGGTCCGACCGGGCCGTTGTTTTCGTGCCAACTCTTTTTTGGTTGTGCGCAGTTGATGGCCGGTGCTGGTCGTTTGGCCGGTGGGCCGTGCGGGTGGGGACGCGCGGGGCGCGGTGTGGCGGGCGCGGGGGGTGGTACGGGGCTGCGTAGCGTGACGCGATGCGCAACTTCGGGGTTCCGGGTGGGGTGGGCGCGGCGGCGCTGCTGCTGGTCGTACTGGCGTCGGCGGTGCCCGGGGCGGCGGTCGCGGCGCCGCCCCCGCCCAGGCCGGGGGCGCCCGGCCGGTCGGTGGACTGCGGGCCGGGCGGTCAGTGGCCCTGGGACTGCGTGGCCGACTGCGAGAGCGGGGGCCGCTGGGCGGTGAACACCGGGAACGGCTTCTACGGCGGACTGCAGTTCTGGCAGCCGACGTGGGAGGAGCACGGGGGGCTGGCCTTCGCGCCGAGGGCCGACCTCGCCACGCGGGAGCAGCAGATCCGGGTGGGGGAGGAGCTGCTCGGGAGCCAGGGCTGGGAGGCGTGGCCCGTGTGCGCGAAGCGGTACGGGCTGGCGGGGCGGATGCACGTGGTGCGGAAGGGGGACACGCTGGTGGCGATCGCGCGGCGGCACCGGGTGCGGGGTGGATGGCCGGAGCTCTACGCGGCGAACCGGGTGGTGATCGGGCCTCGGCCGGGGGCGCTGCGGATCGGCACGATGCTGGCCCTGCCGACTGCCCTGCCGGCTGCGCGGCCGGAGGCGCCCGCACCCGTGGCACCCCCGGCACCCCCGGTCTCGCCGGCGGTGCCGGCCGTGCCGCCCCCGGGGCCGTCGGCTGCGCCGCCCCGGCCGGAGCCGTCCGCGAGTCCCGGCCCGGGGGGATCACGGGTGTAGCGTGCCGCCGCCGGTGCTGGGCCCTGCGGGGCGGAGTCCCCTACCCGCCCTTCCACCGTTCCCAGGGCGCTGCCCTGCCCCGGTCCTCAAGCGCCGGACGGGCTGGGGAGGGGTGCCGGGCTGCGCCCGGACCCCTCTGGGGCTCCGCCCCAGACCCCTCAAACGCCGGACGGCTGAAAGGACCAGGGCCCCGGTTCTCAACCGGCGGACGGCTGGAAGGGCCAGGGCCCCAGACCCCGGTCCTCAAACGCCGGACGGCTGGAAGGACCAGGGCCCCGGTTCTCAAGCGCCGGACGGCTGGAAGGGCCAGGGCCCCGGACCCCGGTCTTCGAGCGGCGGACGGCTGGAAGGACCGGTTTGCGCGGAGGGTCAGGCCGGGTGGCCGAGGGCTGGGTCGTGGTCGGGGACGGGCTGGGCCGGGATGCGGGGGGTGGTGAGGGCGGCGGTCTCGGGGCCCTGCTGTGCCGGGAGGCGTACCGGCTCCGCGTCCAGGGCTGCTTCCGGGTCCGCGCACTCCATCGTGCGGGGGAGCTTCAGGGCCATCGCCGCGCCCGCCAGGAGCAGCGCCGCGCTCACCAGCAGGGTGACGTGCAGCCCGTGGACGAAGGAGTGCCGGGCGGCCGAGAACAGGGCCTCGCCCGCCGGTCCGCCGAGCCGTGACGCGATCTGGTAGGCCTCGCCCAGCGAGTGGGAGGCGCCTGCGGAGTCGGCCGCCGAGACACCCGGAACCGAGGTCAGGCCGGGGGCGTAGGCCGCGTTCATCACGCTGCCCAGCAGGGCGATGCCCATGCCCGCACCGAGCTGGTAGGAGGTCTCCCCGATGGAGGCGGCGCCGCCGGCCGTCGCGGCCGGAGCCTCGCTCAGCATGGACTCGTAGGCCGCGAAGAGGGTGGTCTGGAGGCCGAAGCCGAGCAGGATGAAGCCGACCGTGAGGAGGACCGGGCGGTCCTGCTGACCCATGAAGGTCAGCAGGAGCACCGCGCCGGCGGTCAGTACGAAGCCCAGCGAGACCATCCTGCGCGGCCCGGTCCGGGCCAGCGTGTAGGAGCCGGTCGCGCCGGCCGCCATCGCGGCGAAGGTGAGCGGCAGCAGGCGCAGCCCCGTCTCCAGCGGGCTCAGGTGCAGCACGAGCTGGAGGTACTGGACGGCGATCAGTTCCAGTCCGACCAGCGCCAGCATGGCCAGCACGATGCAGCCCACGGAGGTGGTGAAGGCCGGCCGAGAGAACATCCGCATGTCGATCAGCGGGTGGGAGCGGCGCTTCTGGCGCCTTGTGAAGAGCACCAGCAGTGCCGCCCCGACCAGCAGCGGGACCAGCGCCTGCGGGTCGGCGAGATGGCGCTCCGCGCCCAGCCGCTTGACCCCGAGGACCGCGCCGAGCACGCCGCCGGCGGCCATGAGCGCGCCGAGCACGTCCCAGGGCCCCTCGGAGGTGCCCTTGGACTCGGGCAGCAGCCACCGGCCCAGCGGCAGGATCATGATCATGAGCGGGATGTTGATGAGGAAGACGGAGCCCCACCAGAAGTGCTGGACCAGGAAGCCGCCGAGGACGGGGCCACTGGCCGCACCCACGGCGGCGACGGCGGTCCAGATGCCGACGGCGAGGGCCCGCTCGCGCCGGTCGGGGAAGACCTGGCGCAGGATCGACAGGGTGGCGGGCATGATCATCGCGCCGCCGACGCCCAGCAGGGCGCGGGCCGCGATCAGGACCTGGGCGTTGTCGGCGAGGGCGGCCATGGCCGAGGCCGCACCGAAGAGCCCGTACCCGAGGAGCAGGATGCGGCGGCGGCCCACGCGGTCACCGAGGGTGCCGAAGAGGATGAGGAGGGCGGCGCAGACCAGTGGGTAGGCGTCGACGATCCAGAGGAGTTCCATCGGGCCGGGACGGAGGTCTTCGGTGACGGAGGGGACGGCTACGTGCAGGATCGTCGCGTCGAGCGCGACGAGCACCAGGCTCACGCAGAGGACCGCCAGTACGGCCCAGCGGTTGGCCCCGCCGGAGGCCGCGCCGAGTCGCCGCAGTCGCTGCCAGGGGGAAGGGTTCCTGTCGCCGGTCACGTTCGTCCCCGACATGCATGTACCTCCCAGGTGATCCCTCGCACTCGGCGGACCAGCGTCTTCTCGGAGCCACGGATGGGGAGGGTGGCGTCCTACGGGGTCCGGCGTCGACACGCGAGTGAAGGGTCAGCGTACGCGAGTTCGGCTGTCCGACACGTGGTCAAACTCTCATCACGCCGCCGACTGCGCTGTGGTGTGCGCCACTCGTTCGGCCCCGGCCCTTCCTGCCCGGGCGCGACTGCCCCGGACCTCGATAATCATGCCCGTGAAGGATCTTGGATTTCGCCGGGCCGCGCCCGCTCTGGCCGTGTTCGTGGCGCTGCGGCTGCTCGGGCTGACCGTGCTCGCGGTGTGGGGGGCGGTGGCCGGCAGCAGTGCGCACACCCTGCTCTCGGCCCGCTGGGACTCCTTGTGGTACGCCCGGATCGCCGCCGAGGGGTACGGGTACGAGGTGGCGCTCCCGAACGGCGACGTCCACTCCAACCTGGCCTTCTTCCCGCTGCTGCCCTGGCTGGAGCGGCTGGTCTCGGCCGTCACAGGGCTCGGTTACGGATCCGCGGGACTGGTGGTGTCGGCGCTCGCCGGGCTCGCCGCGGCCTGGGGCGTCTTCGCGGTCGCGGATTTCCTCCACGGCCGCCGGGCCGGGGTGTTCGCCGTCGCGGTCTGGGCCGCGCTGCCCGTCGGGATCGTCCAGTCGATGGCGTACAGCGAATCGCTGTTCACCGCGCTGGCCGCCTGGAGCCTCTACGGGGTCCTGCGCGGGCACTGGCTCACCGCCGGCCTGCTCGCGGCCGGGGCGGGGCTGACCCGCCCGGTCGGAGCCGCCGTGGTCGCGGCGGTGTGGGTGGCCGCCGCCCTGGCCCTGCGCGGTGGGGAGCGCTCCTGGCGGCCGGTGGCCGGAGCGCTGCTGGCCCCGCTCGGCGCGGCGGCGTACGTGCTGTGGGTGGGTGCGCGCACGGGCGGCGGCCTGACCGGGTACCTCGACGTACAGGGCGGCTGGGGCAACGGGTTCGACGGAGGCTGGGCGTTCGCCCGGTTCATCGGTGACCGGCTGGCCTCGCCGGCCTTTCCCGCCGGGATCGGGCTGATCGCCGGGGTCGCGCTGGTGCTGTGGGTGTACGCGCTCTGCGTGCGGCAGCGCCAGCCGGCGCCGCTGCTGGTGTACGCCGGGATCGTGGTGGCACTGGCCCTGTGCGCCTCCGGGTACTTCGGGTCCAAGCCCCGGCTGCTGCTCCCCGCCTTCCCGCTGGTGTTCCCGCCGGCTCTGGCGCTGGCCCGGTGGCGTACGGGCCGGGCCGTCGCCGTGCTGGGCGCGGCGGCCGCCGCCTCGGCCGCGTACGGGGCCTTCTGGCTGAACGGTTCCGGGCCGCCGTAGGCCCGAGATCACGGAATGGGTCGTTCCGTTCCACCTTCTGGCAAAGCAATTGACCAGGACCGATAAATGCGGCCTAAGTGTGTGAGGAAAAGACCGGAGGAAGGGACCTCCGCCGCTCCGACGAAAGACCGAATACCGGGAATTGAGTCCCGCGTGAGACCAACTCCACATCACATGGTCATCACAAAGCGTGTGCTTCGACCGGGCCGCCCATCAGCGCGCGGTAACGTCGATTGAGTGCGTACCGACCAAATCCTGCCCAGACCGGAGCGGGTGTTCGCCCGGCTGGACCGGGAACCAGAGCGACCGGCTCATCTGCAAACACCGCGGATGAGCCGGCACCGCGTCGTGCTCCTCGGAGCGACCCTCGCCTTCTACCTGGCAATCGTCGTCGCGGTGCTGACCACTTCCTGGCTCGTCCGCCTCGACTGGCAGATCATGTTCTTCCGGCCGTACGAGCAGTGGCCGCAGCTCCACGCCTTCCTGGACTACCTCGTCGTCCTGGGCCAGCGCGGTCCCACCGCCGTCATGGTCGCCGCCTGGCTCGGCTGGCGGTCCTGGCGGCAGCACACCCTCCGCCCGCTGATCACCCTCGGCGTGGCACTGCTGCTGCTCAACGTCACCGTGGGCGCCGTCAAGCTGGGCCTCGGCCGGCTCGGTCCGCACTACGCCACCGAGATCGGCTCCGCCGAGCTCTTCGCGGGCGGCGATATATTTCCTTCCGGCCACACCGCCAACGCCGTGGTGACCTGGGGAATCCTGGCCTACCTGGCCTCCACGGTGGTCACCCGCAGGGTGCTCTCCCTGGTCTCCGCCGTGGTCTCCCTGAGCGTCGGCGCCACCACCGTCTACCTCGGCACCCACTGGGTCAGCGACGTCCTGCTCGGCTGGCTCGCCGGCCTGCTCGTGCTGCTGGCCCTGCCGTGGTTCGAGCCGGCCATCGCCATGGCGGAGGCCTACGTCTTCGACCTGCGCGCACGGCTGCGCAGCCTCGTGGAGGCCGGGCAGGTGCCCGAGGCCCTCACCGGGGTGCTGGTCCCGCTGCTCTCGGCCGGAGGCAAGTGGCAGCTCCAGCGGACCGCCGCCGAGCCGTCCGGGCAGCCGTCGGCACAGCCGGTGCCGTCGGCGCAGCCCGTGCCCGCCGTGCCGTCAGTGCAGCCCGTGCAGCCGGTGGTCCTCCTGCGGCACCCCGAGCCGGCCGAGCCCGCGCAGGTCCCGGTCCCGGCGTCGGCGTCCGCCTCCGCTTCCGCTTCCGCTTCCGTGCAGGCCGCGGGGCACCAGCCGGGCGCCCGGCCCGCCGCCCACCTCTCGGGCCGTCCGCACCTGATCCGTTCCGAGCGGACCCCGCTCACCCCGGCCGGCAGCCGTCGCCCGGCCCACGCAGACCGCGCCCCGGTGCGCGGCGCGGCGCCCCGTCCGGCCACCGGCGGCTGAGCCGGACGGTACGCACCCCTTCCGCTCGCACATCCACGGCGGGGCCCAGTCGACGACCAAGGACCGCCGTGGCGCGTTCGGGGCGGGGGCGGCCGCGAAAGGCCCGGAACGTCAGCGATGCGCCCGGACGTTCCTCCATACCGGGTCACGCTTGTGTCACGGATTGTCGACAGTCTCCCACTGGGGAGTTTGTCTGGACCTTTTATTTCCCGTCACGCGACACGCCCGGGGTGAATTCTGTTCGGAATTCCTCCGGAACTCCCCGGAATTGTGGCCGCAGCGGGCCCGGGTCCCCTCCGCTTCCTTACAAATCCTTCACTTCTCCGGCTGCTTCACGCGGCTCCAGAGACCTGCCGAGCCGATCTCGCGCGGCTCGGATCCGGTCCGTCAGTTCGGCCGGTTCGACGACCTCGAACTCACACCCGATCATCATGATGTGAATGACGAGGACATCGAGGTTGACCGCCCCGGTGCGCAGGATGCAGCTCTGCTCGTCGAGCGGCTCCAGGGTCCCGTCGGCCGGTCCGACGATCCGCGCCGCCTCCTGCTCGGACACCCGTAGCCGGATGACCGCGCGGGCCGCGTACACCCGCTGGGAGATGCCCCGGGAGACGTACGCGGCGAGGTCCTCGGCGGGCGGCGGGCGCGGGGTGAAGCGCGGTCCGTGCGGGGGCCTGGGCTCGATGCGGTCCACCCGGAACGTCCGCCAGTCCTCCCGCTCCAGGTCCCAGGCGACGAGGTACCAGCGGCGCTCGCTGCACACCAGCCGGTGCGGTTCGACGGTCCTGCGGGTGACGGTGCCCCCGTGGTCCCGGTATCCGAAGCGCAGCCGCTCCGCGTCGCGGCAGACGCCGGCCAGCTCGGTGAGCACGGAGGAGTCGACCGCGGACGCGCCCGCCCTGCGGAACATGGGCACGGTGAACTCGTTCAGCGCGGACACCCGGGCCCGCAGCCGCGAGGGCAGCACCTGCTCCAGCTTCGCCAGCGCCCGTACGGAGGCCTCGCCGATGCCCTCCACGCCGTTCCCGGCGGCCGTCCGCAGCCCCACGGCCACGGCGACGGCCTCGTCGTCGTCGAGCAGCAGCGGCGGCAGCTCGGCCCCGGCCCCCAACTGGTACCCGCCGCCGGTGCCCGGACTGGCGTTCACGGGGTAACCGAGCTCCCGCAGCCGGTCCACGTCCCGGCGCACGGTCCGCGGCGTCACGCCGAGCCGGCCGGCCAGGTCGGCCCCGGTCCATTCCCGGTGGGCCTGCAACAGGGACAACAGGCGCAGCAGTCGCGCGGAAGTATCAAGCATGTCCGCAGTCTGCCCGCAGGGCCGGGGGTATCAGGACCGGGTCAGGGCGCCGTGCCGGCAGGGCCGGACCACAGGGCCGGACCACAGGGCCGGACCACAGGACCGGACCACAGGACCGGGCCACAGGACGGGGGTCACATCCGCAGCGGGTGGACCGCGGACCGGCGGGGCGACAAACTTGCGGCGCTAGGTTTTGTGATCCCGGTCTGCCAGGAGGCGCAGTGTCCTTCGTTCCCACCGACCCGCTCGGGCTCGACGAACTCCTCACGCCCGAGGACCTCGCGATCCGTGACACGGTCCGCGGCTGGGCCGCCGACCGGATCCTGCCGCACATCGCCGAGTGGTACGAGAACGGCGAGCTGCCCGGGATCCGGGAGATCGCCAAGGAGCTCGGCGCCCTCGGGGCGCTCGGCATGTCGCTCGAGGGATACGGCTGCGCGGGCGCGAGCGCCGTCCAGTACGGGCTCGCCTGCCTGGAGCTGGAGGCCGCCGACTCCGGGATCCGCTCCCTGGTCTCCGTACAGGGGTCCCTCGCGATGTACGCGATCTGGAAGTACGGGTCCGAGGAGCAGAAGCAGCGGTGGCTGCCCGGCATGGCCGCCGGAGAGCTCATCGGCTGCTTCGGGCTGACCGAGCCGGACGTCGGTTCGGATCCCGGTGCGATGCGCACCCACGCCAAGCGGGACGGCTCGGACTGGGTGCTGAACGGCCGCAAGATGTGGATCACCAACGGCTCGGTGGCCGCGGTCGCCGTCGTCTGGGCGCAGACCGAGGAGGGGATCCGCGGGTTCGCCGTCCCCACGGACAGCGCGGGCTTCTCCGCCCCGGAGATCAAGCACAAGTGGTCCCTGCGCGCCTCGGTGACCAGCGAGCTGATCCTGGACGACGTACGGCTGCCCGCCGACGCGGTGCTTCCGGGCGTCACCGGGCTCAAGGGACCGCTCGGCTGCCTCAGCCACGCGCGGTACGGGATCGTCTGGGGATCCATGGGCGCGGCGCGCGCCAGCTTCGAGTCGGCGCTGGACTACGCGAAGACGCGCGAGCAGTTCGGCAGGCCCATCGGAGGCTTCCAGCTCACGCAGGCCAAGCTCGCGGACATGGCGCTGGAACTCCACAAGGGGATCCTGCTCGCCCACCACCTGGGCCGGCGGATGGACGCGGGAACCCTGCGGCCGGAGCAGATCAGCTTCGGCAAGCTCAACAACGTCCGCGAGGCCATCGAGATCTGTCGCACCGCGCGGACGATCCTCGGTGCCAACGGGATCTCCCTCGAATACCCCGTCATGCGGCACGCCACCAACCTCGAATCGGTCCTCACCTACGAGGGCACCGTCGAGATGCACCAGCTCGTGCTGGGCAAGGCGCTCACCGGGCTCGACGCCTTCCGCTAGGCCGGGTGCGGCCACAGATCGCCGGGAGGGCCGGAAGGAACCGGGGGCGGCCGGTGAGGGTCCCCCAGCTAACGCTGGGAGGTGCCCCCGGGCTCAGCTCTGGTTGAAGAAGTCGCGCGAGCGGCCGCCGGGCTCGCCGCTCACGATCTGGGTGTCGGCCGGGGTCAGCAGGAAGACCCTGGTCGCCACCCGCTCGATCGAACCGCGCAGACCGAAGGTCAGACCGGCCGCGAAGTCGACCACGCGCTTCGCGTCGCCCGGGTCCATCGAGGACAGGTTCACGATGACCGGGACACCGTCGCGGAACAGCTCGCCGATGCCGCGGGCGTCGCGGAAACCGTCCGGGGTGACCGTCGCGATGCGGCGGCCCTGATCGACGGCGGACTCCGACGCCACCTTGACGCGCGGGTCCGTGACCCACTGCTCGCCGGGGCCGACCACCGAACCCCCCTGCGGGGCCTCCGCGTAGTCGTCGTCGTAGTAACGCTCGTCGTCGCTGTCCTCTACGAGACCCAGCCAGGCACTCGCCTTGCGCACCGAACCCATGGACGCCTCCTTTCATCGCGGTCAGTTCTGTCTTCTCTTCCGCGTCCCTATCGTCGTCCATGATGCTGACAACGCGCCAAGTGGATAGTCGCCGCGCAGGGGTTTCGTGACGGTACTGGTGCAGAACATCCGTTGCACGGTCAAGGATCCCGGCGGGTACCGCTGCTGACTGAGTGAAAATACGACCAGTGCGGCCGTACGGGTGAGCGATGGGGACGTACGGGTGACGCGCGGTCTCGCTACGATGCCCGTCGAGCACGCGTATGACACACGGGGGAATCGTTTTGTTCGGCATCGTCAGACCATGCACGCACCGCCTCGGGGACCGGTTCAAGACGGAGTGGATGGCCCATCTCTGCGGGCTGTGCCTGGCACTTCGGGGCGACCACGGCCAGTTCGCGAGGATCGTGACCAACTACGACGGGCTGCTCGTCTCCGTTCTGACGGAGGCTCAGTCCGGGCCCGCCCCGGGCTCCCGGCGCACCGCCGGACCCTGTCCACTGCGCGGGATGCGCACCGCCGCGGTGGCCAACGGCGAGGGTGCGCGGCTCGCCGCCGCGGTCTCGCTCGTCCTGGCCTCCGCGAAGGTGCGCGATCACGTGGCCGACCGGGACGGCCTGTTGGCCCGCGCCCCGATCGCCCTCGCGGCACGCCGGGTGGCCCGGGGCTGGGACCGGGCCGGTGCCCGTACCGGGGCCTCGCTCGGCTTCGACACGGCCGTGCTCGTCGACGCCGTCGACCGGCAGGCGGGCATCGAGACCCTGGCCGGAGCCGGCACGCCGGTGCTCGTGGTGACCGAGCCGACCGAGACCGCCACGGCCGCCGCCTTCGCCCATACCGCGACCCTCGCCGGGCGGCCAGGCAACGCCCCCGCCCTCGCCGAGGCCGGACGCTATTTCGGGCGGCTCGCGCACCTGCTCGACGCCGTCGAGGACCAGGCGGCGGACGCGGCGGCGGGCGCGTGGAACCCGCTGACCGCCACCGGAACACCCCGCGCCGAGGCCCGCAGGCTGTGCGACGACGCCCTGCGGGGCATCCGGCTGGCGCTGCGGGAGGTGGAGTTCGCCGACGCGGGGCTGGCCCACCGGCTGCTCGTGCACGAGCTGCGCACCTCGGTGGACCGGGCCTTCGGGACCGCGGGCTGCGCCCACACGGCGGCGGACCAGGCTCCCCAGGGCTCCTTCGGCCCGCCCCCGGTGGACTTCGGCCCGCCGCCGGCACCCCCGCGCAAGCCGCGCCGCGACCTGCTGCCGGGCTGCGCGGTGGCCCTGGGACTGTTCTGCACCTGCCAGCTGTGCTGCACGGACCACGACGGTCCGTGGTCCCGCGAGAAGAAGGAAGCGTGGTGCAACAACTGCGACTGCGGTCCGAACTGCAACTGTGACTGCGGCGGCTGCGGCGACTGCTGCTGCTGTCCCTGCGACGGCTGCTGAGGACGTTCGGGCTCCGCTTCTGCTCCGGTTTGTCTCCGGTTCGGCTGCGGTTCGGTCACAGGTTTGGCGCGGGCGTGGTCCGACACCTCGCGCCGACGATCCGGCAGGGCGATTTCCGGCCGTTCGGGGAGTCGGTGTGCAGGGGCCGGCAAAACGATCTGGCCTGCGGCAAGGGCGTGTGTCGGTCGAGGCTTTCGACCGGGAGCGAACAGTGGCGCAAAGTCGCCCTTGCCCCGCGGGTCCAGTGCCAGAAAACCTTCGATAGCATTTACGGGGTTTGTCAGGGGCACGGCGAAAGATGATCTATCCAGCCGTGGTTCCTGCTGCCCGCACAAGCTCGGGCACCGCACCTGCCCCGGGCTTCGATTCCCTTCGGGAGGACAATAAGTGACGATCAAGCGCATCTTCCGTTCCAGGCTCTTCGCCGCGGCCGTCGGCCTGACCGCCGTGGCCACCCTCGCGGGTCCCGCGTCGGCGTCCGAGACCCCGAGCGGCGGCAGCGTCAATGCCGAAACCCTCGCCGCGGTGGAGGCCTCGCTCCTGCGGGCCGACGTCGTCGGCACCGCGTGGGGCATCGACCCCGCCACGGGCGCCTTCGTGGTCACCGCGGACTCCACGGTCTCGGCCGCGAGCATAGAGAAGATCAAGAAGGAGGCCGGGGCGAACGCCTCGGCGGTGCGCATCGAGCGGACCCACGGCAAGCTGTCGAAGCTGGTGAGCGGTGGCGCCGGCATCTGGACCTCGGGTTGGCGCTGCTCCGCGGGCTTCAACGTCCGCAAGGGCAGCACGTACTACATCCTGACCGCGGGCCACTGCACCGAGGGCTCCACCAACTGGTACTCCAACTCGACGGGGACCACCTGGATCGGCCCGAAGCGGGGCTCCAGCTTCCCGGTCAACGACTACGGTCTGGTCCGCTACGACAACAAGTCGCTCTCGCACCCGGGCAAGGTGGGCAGCCAGGACATCACCAGCGCGGCCAACGCCACCGTCGGCATGTCCGTCAAGCGGCGCGGCTACACCACCGGTACCCACAGCGGCAAGGTGACCGGCCTGGGCTGGACCGTGAACTACCAGGAAGGCGCCGTCCACGGGATGATCAAGACCAACGTCTGCGCCGAGGGTGGCGACAGCGGCGGTCCGCTCTACTCGGGCACCCGTGCCATCGGCCTCACCTCCGGCGGCAGCGGTAACTGCACCGCGGGCGGCACCACCTACTTCCAGCCCGTCAAGGAAGCGCTCAGCCGCTACGGCGTGAGCGTCTACTAAAAAACGCACACGCACACCGCTTCATCCCTGGACCTCCTCCCGCTCGCCGGGAGGGGGTCCTGTGCGTTGGGGTATGCGTGCGTTCGTGGCGCTTTGCCGGCCTTCCGGTTTCGGGCCGGGCCGACGTGGAAGGGTTGATCGGCATGAGCGCTGACGCATCCGACACCGGCGAATCCGGTGACACAGACGACGCAGAGGATCCGGGCGCGGCCTGGAAGCGGTGGCACGAGCAACGGGTGGCCACCGTGTCCGCCCCTTACGGGCCGCTCGCGCTGACCGGCACCCACTGGCTCGCCGACTACCCGGAAGGTCGAATTCCGGCCGTTCCGGGACACTGGCGGGCCGCCCCCGGCGGTGTGACCCTGACCGCCGGGACCGAGGACGGGATCACCCTGGACGGCGAACCCCTCACCGGCGCCACCGTCCTCGCCCCCGACGGCTCCCCGCCCTCGCACTCCCGGCTCGGCGCCGGGGAGGTGCGGCTCGTCGTGATCCGGCGCGAAGGGGAATGGGCGGTACGGGTGTTCGACCCGGCGGCTCCGGGCCGCGCGGCCTTCACCGGGATCGAGGCCACCCCGTACGACCCGGCGTACGCGGTGCCCGGGCGGTTCGCCCCGTACGGGGAGGACCGGACGGTCCAGGTCGAGAACGTCGACGGACGTGCGCGCGGGCTCGGCCTGGGCGGTGAGCTGGGCTTCGACTTCGCGGGGGCCCGGCACGCGCTGCGGGTCGCGGTGGACGAGGGGGACGGCAGCCTCTGGGCGGTCATCGGCGATGCCACCGGCGGCCGTTCCAGCTACCGGTTCCGCTTTCTCAGGCCCGGGATCCCGGCCGCCGACGGCTCGATCACCGTGGACCTCAACAGGGTCCAGCTGCCTCCCTGCGCCTTCGCGGACCACTTCGTGTGCCCCTTCCCCCCGCCCGGCAACACCCTGCCCTTCGAGATCGCGGCGGGGGAACGGCGGCTGAAAGGCGCCCTTGCTAGCGGTATCTGACACCAGGAGACTCCCGTCAGCGTCTCTCGGGGCTTGTCAGGGGCACGTCGAACGGCATCCCGTCCGCCGTACCCCCGGCCGCCCTCCACGGGCTCCGGCACCACCCCACCCCGCCGGGCCTCCGACCCCCACTCGGGAGGACGACAAGTGACGATCAAGCGCATCATCCGTTCCAGGCTCTTCGCCGTGGCCACCGGCATGGCCGCCGTGGCCGCCCTCGCGGCCCCCACGGCAGCGCACGCCGACGGCGGGTTCAGCGCCGACCGGCTCGCCTCCGCCGGCGCCTCGGTCCTGCGTGCCGACGTGGCCGGCACCGCCTGGCACACCGACCCGGCCACCGGCACCCTCGTGGTCACCGCCGACTCCACCGTCTCGGCGGCTTCCATCGCCAAGATCCGCAGCGAGGCCGGAGCGAACGCGGCCGCCCTGCGCATCGAGCGCACCCCCGGCAAGCTCACCAAGCTGCTCAGCGGCGGCGACGCCAAGTACGCCACCAGCTGGCGCTGTTCGGTCGGCTTCAACGTGCGCAGCGGAAGCACCTACTACGTCCTGACCGCCGGTCACTGCACCGACGGCGCGGGCACCTGGTGGACCAACTCCGCCCGCACCACCGTCATCGGCGCGACGGTGGGCTCCAGCTTCCCGAACAACGACTACGGACTCATCCGCTACGACAACGCCTCCCTCGCCCACCCCGGCACCGTCGGCAGCCAGGACATCACCAGCGCCGTCAACGCCACCACCGGCATGTCCGTCACCCGGCGCGGCTCCACCACCGGCACCCACAGCGGCTCGGTGACCGGGCTCAACGCCACCGTGAACTACGGCGGCGGCGACGTCGTCTACGGGATGATCCGGACCAACGTCTGCGCCGAGCCCGGCGACAGCGGCGGTCCGCTCTACTCGGGCACCCGCGCGGTCGGCCTCACCTCCGGCGGCAGCGGCAACTGCTCCTCGGGCGGCACCACGTTCTTCCAGCCCGTCGTCGAGGCGCTCAACGCGTACGGCGTGAGCGTGTACTAGGCCCTGCCCGGGGCCGCGGCACGGACCCGTGCGCCCCCACCGGACCCCTGGACGTCCTCCCGCCTTCTGGGAGGATGTCCAGGGCGTTCGTGTTCACGGGGGGAGCGGGTTTCTGCATGAAGCGAATCGGCGTGACCGGGCACCGGTCGATTCCGGACGAGCTGCTCGGCCATGTGGAGGAGGGGCTGCGGGCCGTCCTGGGGGGCCACGAGGGGCCGTTGGAGGCCCTCTCCAGCCTCGCCGAGGGAGCGGACCAGCTGTTCGCCGCCATCGCGCTGGAATGCGGCGCCGACCTCACCGTGGTCATCCCCAGCGGGGACTACGAGGAGGGCTTCGAGGACACCGGATCGCTGGACCGGTACCTGGGGCTCAAACGCCGGGCCGCCCAGGAGGTCCGGATGGACTTCGCCCGCTCCACCGACGAGGCCTACTACGCGGCCGGCACCTACATCGCCGATTCCTGCGACCGCCTCGTCGCCGTCTGGGACGGCCTGCCCGCCCGCGGACACGGCGGCACCGCCGAAATCGTCGCCTACGCCCGCGCGCTCGGGAAGCCCGTCACCGTGATCTGGCGGGAGGGCGTGGCCCGGGACTGAGGCCACGCCCGCCCGGCTGCTCGACTGCTGTGCGGTCTCGACTGCTGTGCGGTCTCAACTACTGTGCCGGTCTCAACCACCGTGCTGGTCTCAACTACTGTGCCGGGCCAGCCAGTCCGTGTGCTGCGGGGACACGTACCGCTCGGTCTCGTAGACCGCGGTCGGCCACTGCGTCTCGGTGATCGTCGTCTGCATCACGACCATCATCGCGGAGAGGTCCTGCTCGATCAGGGTGTGCGCCTCGATCAGCGGGTGGTGGCGCCGCACCTCGTTCCAGGCGATCCCGGCCGTCGCCGCCGCGCTCAGCAGCCCGGTCAGCGCCGGCCCCGGACCCGAACCGAAGGCACCGAAGAGGGCGAACAGCAGCGCCAGCAGGGTCAGCAGCACGATCGACCACGACCACAGGGCCGTCGCCCGCCGGGACACCTCCGTCTTGCGCTGGTACCAGTTGCGCTGCTCGATCAGCCGGTCACGGACGTACGTCTCCCTGCGGACCTGGTAGTCCAGACCCCGCAGCCGGAACATCGCACCGGTGATCTCCCCGCCCTGCGGCACCAGCCCGGCGGTCCGCGGATCCTCCCAGCCCATCTTCCGCAGCTCGTTCAGGCCCGCCTCCAGCCGGGTCCGGTAGGCCTCCTCGACGCCCGGGACGTCACTGCCGAAGGGCGCGCCGTGGACGGCGTACCGCCAGGCCAGCGATTTGATGAACTCCGCGGCGCTGCGGTTGAGCTGCCACTGCGGGCGGGCCCGGCGCCGGGTGGCCCGTACGCCCACGCCCAGCACCCCGGCGTACGCGAGCACGCTCAGGAGCCCGGACACGTACGCGGAACCGAGCTTCGGCCCCTCGGGAAGCGCGGCGATCACGGCGGCCACGACGAGCAGCATCAGCTGGGCGCGGGTGGCCTGGGTGGACTCCCGCTGCCGGGAGATCGCCGCCTGGTCGGTGTGGTGGAAGAGGGCCGGCAGGTCCTCGTTGCGAAAGGTCATGCTGTCACTCACAGCGAACCCCCCAGTCTGCTGGTTCTGCGTTCCGTGTCCATCGGGAGGGGAGAGAAGGTGCGGGGGCGGGTCCCCGGGGGGGGCACCCCCCCCGACTCCCCAGCCCAGGGCTCCCCGTCCCCGCTGGCCCCACGCCCCTCCCCGGCGGCCCCCCCCCCCCCCCCGTCCCC
>NZ_JBHWMB010000053.1:37521-63526 GCF_042730015.1 Streptomyces sp. NPDC059957
AGCCCCCCCTCTGTTTGGTTTTTTTTGTGTTTTTGGTCGGGGGGGGGGGGGGGGGGGGGGGGGGGGTGCCTCGGGGGGCCCCCCGCCCCCGCGGATCACACAGCCAGCGGCTCCAGGTCCCGGTGGACCCGGCGCTCGTCGCGGGCGTACCGCGTCAGCCCGTGGTCCTCACCGAGCAGCCGCGTCAGCTCGGCCACCGTCTCGGCGCGGACCCGGTTCGCCTCCTCCTTGCGGCCCATCATGTCCAGGCTGACCGCCATGTTGGAGGCGCTCGCCAGGGTCTCCGGGTGGTGTACGCCCAGCGCCTCGCGCAGCCGCATCACCGCGAGCCGCTCCAGCTCCAGGGCGCCCTCCGGATCGCCCAGGTCTGCACGGGCGTTGGCCAGGTTGAGGTTGGCGAAGATGGTGTGCGGGTGGTTGTCGCCCAGCACCTCGCGCATGTGGTGGATGGTCTGGCGCAGCATCGACTCGGCGGTCTCCGCCGCCCCCGTGCCCCAGTGGAACACCGCGAGGTTGTTGACCGCGGCCAGGGTGTACGGATGCCGCTCGCCCGGCACCTTGACGTACTCGTCCACCACCTCCTGGGCCAGGTCCCGCGCCCCGCCCGGGTCCCCGGTCGCGAACAGGTCCGCGGCCAGGTTGAGTTCGCAGGCCAGGAGGTCGGGATTGACGGAGGTGTACTTGGCCCGGTACCGGTTGCGGGTCGCGGTCGTCAGCCGCAGCGCGTCCTCCACGTCGCCCGCCCTGCGCAGCGAGACGGCCAGGTTCTTGGCCGCCGACAGCGTGCCGGGGAAGGCCCGCCCCAGGGTCCGCTTGTAGATCTCGTACGTCCGGCTCAGCAACTGCACCGAGTCGTCGTACCGGCCGACCTCGCGCAGGTCGCGTGCCAGGTTCTGCGCCGAGGACAGGGTGTACGGGTGGTCCGTGCCCAGCACCTCGGTGCGCCGGTCGAAGACCTCCTGGTCGATCTCCCTGGCCCGCGCGTACTGCCCGATCATGCGCAGGTTCAGCGCCAGGTTGTTCGCGGCGGCCAGGGTGCGCGGGTGGGCCTCGTGGAAGATCTGCCCGAAGCCCTCGTGCGCGGCGTTGGCCAGCTCCATCGCCTCGCCGTAGCGGCCCAGCGCCCCCAGGTCCATGGCCAGACCGCTGGTGGTCATGTACGTGTGCGGGTGCGAGACGCCCAGCGCCGCCTGCTGGCGCTCCAGCGTGCCCTCGTCGAGCTCCATCGCCTCCACGAACCGGCCCTGCGAGCGCAGGATGTTGGAGAGGTGGAAGCGCAGGTACAGGTACTGGAGGTCGTCGCCGCCCAGGGTCTCGCGCCAGGTCTCGCGCAGCTCCTCGCCCAGTGCGTACGCGGCCTTGAAGTCGCCGCGCTTCCAGAGGTACCGCACGCGGTCGATCAGCAGCCGGCGGGTCTCCGGCTCCTTGCAGAACCGCGCCTCCGACGGGGTCAGGTGCGGCCAGATGGTGTTGAACCGCGGCCAGGTCTCCGGGTTGTCTATCGGCTCGTCGTCGTCCGGCCGGGCACCCGCCAGGATCCGGTGCACCGCGTGCCGGGCCTCGCGCTGCTCCTCCTCGGAAAGCTGCGCCCGGATCACGGCCTGCACCAGGCGGTGCACC
The DNA here is from genome assembly GCF_042730015.1 of Streptomyces sp. NPDC059957. Lineage (NCBI taxonomy): Bacteria > Bacillati > Actinomycetota > Actinomycetes > Kitasatosporales > Streptomycetaceae > Streptomyces > Streptomyces sp. NPDC059957. Next base: position 39,142 of record NZ_JBHWMB010000053.1, read on the forward strand.
TGGATGCTGTTGCTGACCTGGTCGACCTTGGCGAGCGCGAAGCGGCCGATCTCCCGGATGACGCGGCCCAGGACGAGCTTCTCCTGGAGGGAGGAGTCGTACGGCTTGAGGGCGTCGATCATCTCCTTGCTGTAGAGCAGGTTCGCCGAGATCGGCTCGGGCGCGAAGAAGGCGCACAGCTGGAGCAGCCGCACGGCCGCGGGGGAGCGGGACTGCAGCCGCTCTATGGAGACGTTCCAGGTGGCGGCCACCGGCTCCGGGTAGCCGGGCGGCTGGTTCAGCGCCAGCACGCGGGCGGCCTGCTGGGCCAGCTGCTCGATGTACGCGGACACCGGGGTCGCGGTCTCCGCGATCCAGGCGCCCGCCTGCTCGACGGCCAGCGGGAGGTCACCGACGGCGATCGCCACCTGCTCGGCGTCGTCCTTGCTCAGCCCGGGGGCCCGGCGCTGGAGGTGCTCGATGGACTCCTCGCGCAGGAACACGTCCACCGGGAGGGCGTCGCCGTACTGGGACCAGGACTGGTTGCGGGAGGTGACCAGCACGTGTCCCGGGCCGCCCGGCGGGAAGTACCGCTTGAGCGTCTCGGGATCGTCGGCGTTGTCGAAGACCAGCAGCCAGCGCGAGGAGGGAACCCCGCGCCGCAGCAGGTCGATCGCCTCCTGGGAGGCGGCCGACATGTCCTCGCCGGTCTGCGCGCCCAGGCGTACGGCCAGTTCCGCGAGGGCGGCGACCACGTCGTCGGTCTGCTCGGCGGAGATCCACCAGACCAGGTCGTAGTCGGCCATGAAGCGGTGGACGTACTCCAGCGCCACCTGGGTCTTGCCGACGCCGCCGAGCCCGAACAGGGTCTGCGGCTGCGGCAGCACCACGGATATGCCGCCGCCGAGCTGGTCGCGCATCCGCTCCAGCACGATGGAGCGGCCGGTGAAACCGGGGTTGCGGGGCGGCGCGTTCCAGATCTTCGGTACCGTCCCCGGGAAGCGGGGGCCCGGCGCGGAGGCGCTGGCGACGGTGTCGGGCAGCGCCATCGGCCGTTCCACGGCGCGCAGCAGCGCGGTCGTGGCGTGCACCTCGTCGAGGCGGAACAGGTCCACCGGATTGCGGTCGATGTACGGGGTGGACAGGCGTACGTCGCCCACCCGCAGCGGCACCAGCTGGCGCCGGCCCCCGGTCGGGTCCTCGGCTGCGGCCCGCTCCCACACGTCCACCGCGCGGGCGGACTTGAGGTAGGCGCTGGAGAGCAGCACCACGGTCCGCGCGGCGGTGTCCACGCTGATCCCGGTACCGCCCAGGGTGTCCCCGCCGGCGGTGGCCGGGACCCGTTCGGCGGAGACGTCCCGTGGGACGACGCGGAAGCCGGCCCGGGTGAGCACCGATTCGATCCAGTCGGCCCACATGCGGTTCTCGGCGACGTAGGAGAGGAAGAGGTCCGCGGGCAGGGCGGGGCGGCGGCGGGTGAAGGCGTCCCGGATGCGCAGGCGCACCTCCTCGCCGATGGCCGGCATCGAGGTGACGTCGCCCTCGGTGACGACGGCGGTGAGCCGTTCGAAGGCGGAGAGCAGGGAGTTGGTGAGCCCGGCCTCGTCCCCGAAGGTGGCCAGGGTCTCCTCGTAGGCGTAGTAGGGGCGGTACGGGATCTCCACCGCTCCCCAGTAGGAGGTGAGGTCGTCCCCGATCAGGCCGTTGGGGAAGCGGTCGAACTTGATCCGGGCCAGGGCGCGGCCGGCGTCGGCCTTCTCCTTCTCGCCCTCGTCGATGCGCATCGGGACCGGGTAGATCTTGATGCCGCGGTCGTTGAACCGCTCGTCGATCTGCCGGGCCACGGAGGCCGCGCCGTCGATGGACTGGTCGGACAGGGTGAAGCAGTCGACCAGGACGTCGGGCAGGTGGACCGTGCAGATGTCGGCTATGTCGGAGAGGCCGGTGCGGCTGTCGATCAGGACGTAGTCGTAGTTCCGCTTCATGTCCGCCCGTAAGGCGTCGAAGAAGAGGCCGCCGCCGAGGCGGTCGTAGAAGTTGTCCCAGTCGAAGGTCGAGACGGTCGCCGAGTACTCGCGGTTCTGCCGGCCCGCCGAGACGAAGTCGAGGGTCCCGCCGTCGGGGAACTCCCAGCCGAGGGTCTCGGGGGTGAGCGAGACGGCGTGCGGCTGGATCCGGGCGTAGTCCTTGTGCCAGTCGTCGGCGCGCTGCACCGGGCTGGTGGCCGCCCACGCGTACTCGCTGATCAGGTCGATGACACCGGTGGTGGCGCCGAGGGTGGAGGGGTCCAGGAACGGGTGGAAGAAGCGGTGCAGGCCGGGAGCCTCCAGGTCCCAGTCCACGGCGAGGACCCGCTTGCCGTTGGCGGCGAGGATCCAGGCGGTGTTGGCCAGCGCCATCGTGCGGCCCGTGCCGCCCTTGTACGAGTAGAAGGTGACGATGCGCCCCTCGCGGTGCTCGTCACCGCCGCCGTGCCCGCTGTCATGGCTCTGGCTGTCACGACTCGATGTCATCCGCGTCCCCCCGGTCGTTGTCGGTGTTGTTGTCGTGCCCGCCGGACCCGCCAGACCCGCCGGACCCGCCGGACCGGCCGAGCCCGCCGCGCCCGTCGCCCGTGTCGCCCACGGTGGGCGGGAAGGGGGCGGGCGGTGGGGCCGGAGGCCCGTTCATCCCCATCGGCCCGAGCAGCCGGGGCCGTTCGGTGCCGGCCGCGGGGCTGCCGGCCGGCGGATAGACCTGGGCGTGTCTGAGGAACTGCTGGGCGGCGGCCTCCACCACCTGCGGCAGGATCTGCCCGAGCGTCTCCATGTTGGCCACGCCGTTGGCGGCGGCCCGGCAGGCGGCCCGGCCCTGGCTCATCTTGACGGGCATGGTGTCCTCGAGCCGGTGGGCCAACTCGCTCTCCTTCGCGCGGCTCTGGTGGTCGTACCGGTTCCACGGCACGACCACGTTGATCCACGGCCGGGACTCCTGGTCGAAGGCGGCCAGGCGCTGGCGGCGCTGCTCGTCCTGGACCGCCCAGCGGTCCACGATGAGGATCTCGGGCCGGGTCGGCGGCTGCTTGGAGTCGAAGTGCCCGGCTTCGTCGTCGAACGATCCCAACGTCGTCTGGTAGTTGAGGTTGCGGACCAGGTCCTCGGCCACGTAGGCGATGGGCCGCTGGGAGACCGGGTGGTACGGGTTCCAGTCCAGCGCGCTGTCCCCGTAGTACTCGGGGCTGCGGCCCTCGGGCAGATCGTGCCGGGAAGCGGCTGCCACGGTGACGTGCAGGGTGCGGGTGGTGCTGGCGGGGGTGCCGTTCGCGGAGCCGAAGGCGCTGGGCACCAGCCGGTAGTCGAGGGGCCGGATGGGATCGAGCCGGACGGTCTCGGCGACCCGGACGATCCGTTTGGCGAGTTCGTACACCGCGCTCTCGTACTGCTCGGCGTAGCCCCGCAGTTTGATCAGTCCGTACAGCCCGTCGGTGACGTACCGCTCGCCGAAGGTGTTGTGGTTGAACTGCAAGCGCTCTGCGGGAAGCGGTAGTTGGGAGGGCGGCACCGGCACCCATAACGCGGGCACGATGGCCTCGGCCGGCTGGTTGCTGAGCGCCACGTGGTGGATGGTGCGCTGAGCGAAGGCGAACCACTCCTTGCCGCACATTTCGCTGGCGAAGTAGCGCGGCGAGAACAGGGGGACGAAGACCCGGCAGGTGGCGAGCGCCGCCCCGAGCCGTTCCGACCAGCCCTCACCGCTGCGTATCTCCCGGTCCATGAAGCCGGCCTCGGCTCCCGCGGGCAGATTCGTCAGCGCCATGACATGGCTGCAGAGATCGCGGAAAAGCCGCTCCACCCACATGTCCGGGTCCGGTCCTCCCGCCCCGAACCTCGGTGTATGCGCATAACTGAGAAAAAAGTACGGCTGCACTGATGCGGGCACACGACCCCCGTCCCGAAGATGCGAGCGAAGAAACATCATTCCGGAGCTGCTCCGCCACATCCCCTCATCGTTCAGTCAATCAGCGTCTGTTTTCGGTCATCCATTCCATCGCGTGATCGACGGCATGCGGAAGGGCGAAGAGCATGGTCGATGCTCCGCCGATCCGCCCCCGGCGAATCCCTTCTTCCGGGAACGCCCTGCCGATCTCGGCGAAATCGCTGTCATCCAGCGCGATGTCCTCGTACGCGGTCCACCCTTCCCCCTCGGACCGTTCGGGCTGCCGCCCCGGAAGGCCCGGTTGGTTCACCTTCACCACACACTCGTACATGCGCAAGGGGGGCTTCGGAATTCGATACTCCGCGAGATGGAAAGCGGTACAGACGGAAAACCCCACATTGATCATGAGTACCTCCCATCCCTTCCCGCACATCTTTCCCAGGGGTGATTCCTCGCCCAAATGGCTGGTCAGCGGATGTTCCGCGCACAGTTCCCGCGCTCCTTCCCCGACCGCGGCGAAAGAGGTCTGCGGATGCCCGCTGCGCGCCGCTCCCGGGGCGGTGCGCACCGCCTCGGCGAGGACGCCCATGCCGTGGCTCGGGGTGTGCGCCGGGTCGAAGGCGGGCATCCTCGCGCGGAACTCCCGTACGCCCTCCTCGGAGAGGCCCGCGATCCGCGCCAGGTGCGCGGTGGAGGTCTTGGAGTTCTGCGGGGTGAAGGCCGGCGCCACGAGCGTGCCGCGCGGGCCCACGGCGGCGAGGAGGGCGCCCAGCAGCTCGTCGGCGCGCAGGCCGGTGCCGCCGAGCGAGGCGTGCACCAGGAGGCGCGTGCCGGGGCGTACGCCGAGTGCGTGGACGGGGCCGGCGGCCCCGGAGTTCGATGGGAGGGTCATGCGTCCACCGCCTTCCGAACTTTGACCCTGACGCGCCGCTGTATGGCTACACTTACTCAAGGGCTGCGAGCGCGAAGGCACGAACCACACGCCGGTGGGGACACGGTTTTGCCGCCAGGACCAGCTCAACACAGATTTGGCTCGCCCATAGGCGAGTCTCGGCAACTCCCACCCCCCGGGGCGTGGGTAGCGGGGCGCAGTCAACCGCCCCAGAAACGGCGCAAGCCGGTTCCGGACGCGGGAGTCCACGCGGCAGCCAGTCGCGCCCTACCTGCAAGGCTGGGCCTTTTAGGGCCGGGTCAAGTTGACTTCCCAGCGGAGCTGCTCCACGAGCCGCTTGCCGGTGCTCGTCAGCTCCGCCGCCCCCGACAGGCGGTCCAGCGCCCGGCTGATCCGGTCCAGCCCGCCCGGCTCCGCGGCGGCGGTCGCCCGCCGGTAGGCCTCCACGGCCACCCGCTCGTGGACGTCGGCCAGCAGCCGCGACACCGGGACCGGGCGTTCCCGCCACGGCGAGGGGTGCTGCCACTCCCCGTCCAGCGCGTACAGGTCGGCCACCTCGGTCAGCGCCTGGAGCCCGGCCCGCCGGCGCCCGGTCAGCAGCGCGAGCGCGGTCTCCGCCACCCCCGCCGCGTACGGCACTCCGAGCGCGCCGGGACCGTGCCGCCCGGCCTCTCCCCAGCCGCCCGCCCGGGGGCCGCCCGCGAGCGGGGTCAGGGTGGTCAGCCCGGTGGCCGCCGCCCGCGCGAACTCGGGCACCGAGGCGTGCAGCAGCGCCCATGCCGCGTCGAGGCGCTCCCGCCACTCCCCGGCCTCCGCGGCACCGAGCCGCAGCCGGGGCGGGCGGGCGAAGCAATTGCGGTGCGGATCCAGGTCCTCCAGCGCCACCGGGGCCGCGTCCGGCCCCGGCGACCAGGTGCGTACGGGCTGCCAGCGCGCGTCACCCGCCGCCGGCCCGAAGCGGTGCTCGGGGCGGCCCTCCTCGCGGACGGCGTACCGCCCGCCGGCGGCGGCGTGCAGCGTGGCCCGGCCCTCGGTGCCGGGCTCGCCCAGGCGCAGCAGGCCGAGCGTCGGCAGGTACACCTCGCCGTCCCGGTAGACGACCTCGGCGGGCAGGTCGAGCCCGCCGCGCAGGACGGCTGCGGCGGCCAGCGCGGTCAGCAGGCGGGCCGCCCGCGGGGCATCGGGGCGGCCCTGCGCGGCGGGGTCGAGGCAGGCCATGACCCAGGTCCGGGTGAAGGGGTGGGCCAGTACGGCGTCCAGCGCGTCCGCACCGGCCTGCCCGGCCCGCTCCACGGCGCCCAGCACCCGCCAGGCCCGCTCCCAGTCGCCGTCACCCGTGCGGCGGTCGTTCAGGAGGGCGAGCAGGTCCCTGGTGAGCTGCTCCTGGGAGCCGGCCAGCTCGGCCGGGTCGGACAGCTCCGGCGCGCTCGCGCGGGCACTCGTACGGCCCTCCACACCGTCGACGAGCTCGCGCAGGTCGGTGCAGTAGACGGAGGGGTTGTCGAAGTCCCCCGCGGCTTGCGCGTCCGGGGCGGCCTTGTATCGGTGCGTGTAGAGGCCGCCTCCGCACGAACGTACGACGGGGCACCGGCGGCACGTATCGCTGACGCCGGCCAGGCCCAGTTGCCGGGCGCGGACCCCGGGATGGGCCGCGACCAGGTCGAAGGCGTGGTCGAAGACGTTGAACCCGGTGGCGGCGGCTCCCTCGAAGGCGCTCTTCAGGGAGTCGACCTGTTCCAGGTTCCCGTCGGTTTCCACGACCACGAGATCGGTGGGCGCGAGGCCGAGGGACTCGGTGAGGCTGGGGCCGCCGGCCAGGGTGGAGAACAGCGAGTCGAAGAGCCGCACGGGGACCGGGCGCCCGCGCTGCTCCCAGTGGTCGAAGATCCGCAGCAGCCAGCGCGCGTAGGCGTCGGGGGCCTCGTCGGGGCGGACCGGGGGCGTCTGCCAGGTGGCGTGCGGGAGCAGGAAGTCCACGCGCGGCGGGGCCAGTTCGACCAGGGCGTCGAGGACGGCCACGGGGTCGTTGGCCACGTCGATGGTGCAGAGCAGACCCTGGTAGAGGTGGCGGTAGGGCTCGGTGCGCAGCAGGTCCACGGCGGCCAGGACCAGGGGGTGGCTGGTGCGTCCGTCGGCGAAGCGCCGGTGGCGGTCGTTGGCCGCGCGGTCCCCGTCGAGGGAGACGCTGACGCTGACGCCGAACTCCGCGAAGAGGTCCAGGTAACGGGGGCTGAGCTGCAGGCCGTTGGTGTGCATGCGCAGGTCGAGGGCGGCGACGCCGTCGAGGGCGCGGGTGAATTCCTCGCACACGAGCCGGATGCGGGCGGTGCCCGCGAGAAGCGGTTCCCCTCCGTGAAGGATGACCGTGACGGAGGGGAGTGCGTGTGCCCTTGCGTGTTCTGCGAGACGCGACGCGGTCTGTGCAATCACCTCGGGGGAGATCACTTTGGGCCGGGCGCGCCAGCTCTGATCTGCGTGTTCGTAGACATAGCAATGGTCACAAGCGAGATCGCATCTGCTGTGAACTTTCAGGACGATCTCGCGAAAAGCGATCAGGCCGGTCATTCCACCAGTCTAGAGCGCTGATTTGGTGGTCAGAGTGCAGAGTTGAAGATGGGCGTCTGAACCTTTCGGCCGGATTCCGTCGGGAGGACGCGGCCCAGGGTCGCGGCGGCGCGCGCACCGCGGACATCGATCCGGTCGAGCGGGACGCGGGTGGCCGTGACGGTGCTGGCCGGGTGGGTTGCGGAGGTGTTCATGACGCCGTCCTCGGGGAGGTCATGGGGAATGGGAGGGGTTGACATTGGCGAGGAGCCAGTGTCTGGCGCGGACTTTACCTCCCCGGCCACTGATCGGCGTGCCGAACTGCCCAGGTCGTTGCTACAGAGTGATGTCCTGTGCAGGGCCGATCGGGGGTCGGTGGTAAACATGATCGAATTCGCCCGGGGCAGGTATTCGCCCGTTTGCCTTACGGCAAGATCCTTTCCATTTGACGGCCTGTCGCGGCCTGTCGCGGCCGGGCGCGGCCCACCGTGGGCCGCCCCGGTCGTCACCCCGGACCGGCGGTGCCGGCGGGGTGGTGTTCCCGGCCCCGATCGGGAGGGCCGGCTCGTCCGCGGGTGCGAGCGGGCCCGGCAGCGATCGCGAGCCCGCTCGCACCGGCATCGCCGCACGTCCTGATGGCGTACTTCGGCACGCGCGTGCGGAGTTGGGAATCCGATGGCGGCAAGCCGGTCTGCGGCACTGCCGAGTTGGCGGCCCCGCAGGCCCGGCTTCGCGGGCCCGACCCAGACGGCCGGCCCCGCGGGTCCGGCCCTAGGCCGGCTGCTGCTCGTTCACGGGTGGCGCCGGCAGCTCCCTGAGCAGCCACGTCAGTACGTCGGGCAGCGCGTGCAGCGCACCGAAGTGAGCGGCGGCCGGGTCGATGGTGGTGGTGGCTCCGGGGATGCGCCGGCCCAGCCAGCGGGAGTGGCCCACGGGGGAGAACTCGTCGAGCCCGCCGTGCCAGATCATCACCGGACAGCGGATGTCGGCGGGGTCGAACCCCCAGGGGGTGCTGAAGGCGAGGATGTCGTCGATCCAGCCGTAGGCGGAGGTGCGGACCCCCTCGCGGTAGTTCCGCAGCAGCATCGCGCGCAGTCCCGCGTCCGAGACGACCAGGCGGTCGCTCTCGGTGAGCTCCCGGCGCAGCTCGTCCAGCAGCTGCCCGGGATCGGCCGCGATGCCCGCCGCGCGGGGGATCAGCCGGGCGGCCAGTTCCTCGGGGTCCCGGCCGGCGGTGGAGTAGGCCGTGACGTTCGAGGCGGTCATCCCCTCGAACCAGTCGAGGTCCTCCGCGTCCCGGGGGGCGAGGGGGACCAGGGCCGCGGTCCGGGTGACCCGGTCGGGGAGCAGGGCGGCGCAGGCCAGCGCGCCGGGGGCGCCGCCGGAGCGGCCGGCCACGGCGAAGCTGTCCAGGCCCAGGGAGTCGGCGACCGCGGCCACCTCGGCGGCCACGTCGGCGACGGTGCGGCCCGGGTGGCGGTCGGAGCCCCCGTAGCCGGGCCGGTCGTAGGCGATGAGCTGCATGCGGCGCTGGTAGAGGACCATGCCCCGGGGGGCGGGGCCCAGTCGGCTGCCGGGCATGCCGTGGAGCAGGAAAACGGGTTTGCCGTCCGGGTCGCCCCAGCGCTCCACCGTCAGATTCCGTCCGTCCGCGACGCGCACCTGACTGCGCACGCGCTCCCTCCCTCACGGTCGACGCGACTCGTCACGGTGATTGTGCTCGCTGGGGGAGGAGCGCGGTAGGGCGCACTTCCCGAGAAATTCTTGTGAAAGTTTTCACAAGCGCACAGGGGTCTTAGGTCCCGAGGTGTTTGCGCAGGTCAGATGGGTGTTGGAGAGGGGGTGAACGGGTGTGAACGGCCCTTCGGCCCGTCGGGAAAGGGCTTTTTCGGCAGCACGGCTTCCGCTTTTGGGTGTCGAATTGAGTCATCAGGAAAGCGGTTCAGGTTGAGTCGAAATGAAGGAGTTCCTGCCATGCAGGCGAACGAGATGGTGGATGGACTGGTCCAGGGGGCGCTCACGGCGCTCGACCAGTTCTCGTCGTTCAACCAGGAGCAGGTCGACCACATCGTCAAGAAGGCCTCGCTGGCCGCGCTGAGCCAGCACGGCGAGCTCGCCCAGCTGGCGGTCGAGGAGACCGGTCGCGGCCTCTTCGAGGACAAGGCCGTCAAGAACCTCTTCGCCTGCGAGCACGTCGTGAACTCGATGCGCGGGCTCAAGACCGCCGGCGTCATCCGCCGCGACGAGCTGAACGGCATCACGGAGATCGCCGAGCCCGTCGGCGTCGTCTGCGCGATGACCCCGGTGACCAACCCGACCTCCACCACGATCTTCAAGGCCCTGATCGCCCTGAAGACCCGCAACCCGATCATCTTCGCCTTCCACCCCTCCGCGCAGAACTGCTCGGCCGAGGCCGCCCGCATCGTCCGCGACGCCGCCGTCGCCGCCGGCGCGCCCGCCGACTGCGTCCAGTGGGTCACCGCCCCCTCCATGGAGGCCACCGGCGCCCTCATGAACCACCCGGGCGTCTCCACCATCCTCGCGACCGGCGGAAACGCCATGGTCAAGGCCGCCTACTCGTGCGGCAAGCCGGCCCTGGGCGTCGGCGCGGGCAACGTCCCGGCGTACGTCCACAAGAGCGCCAAGCTCGGCCGCGCGATCCACGACATCGTGCTCTCCAAGGCCTTCGACAACGGCATGATCTGCGCCTCCGAGCAGGCCGTGATCCTCGACGCCGAGATCTACGAAGCGGGCCTCGCCGAGTTCAAGCGGCTCGGCGCCCACGTGGTCTCCGCCGCGGAGAAGACCAAGCTGGAGCAGTTCGTCTTCGGCACCACCGCCTACGCGGCCGACGCCAACGGCGCCAAGCTGAACCCGGCGGTCGTCGGCAAGTCCCCGCAGTGGATCGCCGAGCAGGCCGGCTTCACCGTCCCCGCCGAGGCCTCGATCCTCCTCGCGGAGTGCAACGAGGTCGGCGAGAACGAGCCGCTGACCCGCGAGAAGCTGTCCCCGATCCTGGCCGCCCTGAAGGCCTCCGACACCGAGCACGGCCTCGAACTGGCCGCCGCGATGGTCGAGTTCCACGGTCTGGGCCACAGCGCCGCCATCCACGCCGAGGACGAGGAGCTCGTCGAGGAGTTCGGCAGGAAGGTCAAGGCGATCCGCGTCATCGCCAACTCGCCCTCCACCTTCGGCGGCATCGGCGACGTCTACAACGCCTTCCTCCCCTCGCTCACCCTGGGCTGCGGCTCGTACGGACACAACTCGGTGTCGAACAACGTCACCGCGGTCAACCTGATCAACGTCAAGCGGATCGGACGGCGCAACACCAACATGCAGTGGTTCAAGGTCCCGCCGAAGATCTACTTCGAGCGCAACTCCATCCGCTACCTCGGTGAGATGGACGGCATCAGCCGGGTCTCGATCGTCACCGACAAGACGATGGTCTCCATCGGCTTCGTGCAGAAGGTCGTCGACATCCTGCAGGCCCGCGAGGGTGCCGTGTCGATCCAGATCATCGACAACGTCGAGCCCAACCCGGAGCTCGCAACCGTCCAGGCCGGAGCCGCGATGATGCGCGACTTCAAGCCCGACACGATCATCGGCCTCGGCGGCGGCTCGCCGATGGACGCCGCGAAGATCATGTGGCTGATGTACGAGCGCCCGGAGGTGGAGTTCGCCGACACGAAGGAGAAGTTCTTCGACGTCCGCAAGCGCGCCTACAAGTTCCCCTCGCTCGGCGAGAAGGCCAAGATGGTCGCCATCCCGACCACCTCGGGCACCGGCTCCGAGGTCACCCCGTTCGCCGTCATCTCCGACCCGGCCGCGGCCCAGAAGTACCCGCTCGCCGACTACGCGCTGACCCCGAACGTCGCCATCGTCGACCCGATGCTGCCGATGGGCCTCCCGCCCAAGGTGACCGCCGACTCCGGCTTCGACGCCCTGACGCACGCCACCGAGGCCTACGTCTCCGCGTACTCGAACGACTACACCGACGGTCTGTGCCTCCAGGCCATCAAGCTCGTCTTCGAGAACCTGCAGCGCTGCGTGGTCGACGGTCCCAACGACCCCGAGGCCCGCGAGAAGATGCACAACGCCTCCACGGTGGCGGGCATGGCCTTCGCCAACGCCTTCCTGGGCATGGTCCACGCCATGGCGCACACCCTGGGCAACACCTTCCACGTCGCCCACGGCCGCACCAACGCGCTGCTCCTGCCGCACGTGATCCGCCACAACGGCACGGTCACCCACAAGGCCACCCCGTGGCCCAAGGCCGAGGTCTACCGGGCGCCGGAGCGCTTCCAGGAGATCGCGAAGATGCTGGGCCTGCCGGCCGCCACGGCAGCCGAGGGCGTCGAGTCCTACGCCAAGGCCGTCGAGGAGCTCCGCAGCAAGTGCGGGATCACCTCCTCCTTCGCCGAGGAGGGCGTGGACGAGCAGGCCTTCATCGAGGCCCTGCCGACCCAGGCCATGAACGCCTACGCCGACCAGTGCGCCCCCGCCAACCCGCGGATGCCGATGATCGACGACCTGAAGCAGCTCATGCGCCAGGCGTACTACGGCAACGCCGAGGGCGCCCCGGTCAAGAAGGCCGCAGCCAAGAAGAAGTAGCCGCCAAGGAAGCAGCCGCCAAGGAAGCAGCCGCCAAGGAGAAGCAGCCGCCAAGGAGAAGCAGCCCTTCTTCTTCCTGAGAACCTCCGCCAAGGAGCGGAAAAGCCCGCCCGGGACGCTAAGGCCCGGGCGGGCTTTCCACATGTCCGGACGGCTCCGGGGCGCGGGGCTCAGGTGTGCGGGACCAGCAGGGCCGCCGCGGAGCGGGCGCGCTCCAGGGAGGTGGCCCGGTCCGCGCCGCGCTCGCCCAGGACCACCCGGGTGCTCAGTCCGTCCAGCAGTGCCAGCAGCTCGGAGGCGCGGGCGGGGACGTCCAGGCCGGCGGCGAAGCGGCCCTGTTCCACCCCCTTGGCGAGGAGCGCCTCCAGGTCCTGCTGCCAGCCGTCGTCGATCTCCTGCTGGGCGGCGCGCAGCGGCTCGTTCGAGGGGATGCGGGCCCACAGCTCGATCCAGAGCGTCCAGCGCGGATCGCGGGGGCCGCGGGGCAGGTAGAGCTCCAGGAAGAGCGCGAGCTTGCGGTGGGCGGTGGTCCGGCGGCCCAGCATCTCGGTGCGCTCCGCGGTCAGCTGCTGCTCGCTCCAGCGCAGGGCGGCCAGCAGCAGCCGGTCCTTGCTGCCGAAGTAGTACAGGATGTGGCCGCCGCTGGTGCCGAGCCGTTCGGCGAGCGCGGACATGGTGAGCGTGGCCAGCCCGTCCTCGGCGATCGCCGTCATGGCCTCTTCCAGCATGCGTTCCTGGGCGATCTGCCCGTCGCGCCGCCGTGCCGCTCCCGCCGCTCCCGCCGCTCCTGCCACCCGTGCCGCCTTCCCGATCTTCGTGGGCCGACCTTATCCCGGACAGGGTCTTGACGGGGTCCGGGTCGGGAGCGCATCTTGAATGCCATTCAAGAACTTAGAACGCCGTTCAAGGTCTGTTCACGGTTCACGGTTCGTGGTTCACGTTCACCGCCGAAGGTCAGGGGCAGACGCATGGCACACCAGGAGACGACGGCCGCCGTCGACGAGGTCTTCAGAGTCGAGACGCACGGCATCGACCCCATCCCCGACGCCGAGCGCCACGGCGGGGCCAAGGACCTCTTCTGGCTCTGGTTCGGTTCCAACCTGACCTTCACCTACATGATCAACGGAGCCCTCGCCGTCGCCTTCGGCCTCAGCTTCTGGCAGGCCACCGCCGTGGTCGTGATCAGCGGGCTGGCCTTCTTCGCGATCAGCGCCGCCGGCCTCAGCGGCATCCGCACCGGCACCGCCACCCTGGTCATCTCCCGGGCCGCCTTCGGCGTACGGGGCAACTGGCCGGCGGGCGTCCTCAACTGGGTGGTGAGCATCGGCTACACCATCGTCAACACCGTCGTGGGCACCCTGGCCCTGGAGGTCTTCTTCGCCGAGGTCGGCCTGGGCGAAGGCACCCTGATCCGGGCCCTCGCGCTCGGCATCACCCTCGCGCTCACCTTCGCCGTCGCGATGTGGGGCCACGCCACCGTGCAGTTCGCAGAGCGCTGGATGGCCTACGTCCTGGCCGTCGGCTTCGGCGCCCTGCTGGTCTTCGTCCTGCCCGGCGCCGAGACCACCGCCCCGGCCGACGCCCTGGCCCCGGGCCTGTCCGGCTGGAGCCTGGCCTTCGTCGTGATGCTCGCCGGGCCGTTCTCGTACCTGCCGATGCCCTCCGACTACACCCGCTACCTGCCCCGGACCACCTCGCTGAAGTCGATCACCTGGATGGGCGCGCTCGGCGGGTTCCTCTCCTCCGTCGCCCTCGGGATCGCCGGCGTGGCCGCCGCCACCCAGACCGACATGACCGACGCCGTCGCCGGGGCCGAGAGCCTGCTGCCCGGCTGGTTCCAGCCGCTGTTCCTGGCCCTGGTCCTGGGCGGCTCCGTCACCAACTCGATCATCACGCTCTACTCCTCCAGCCTGAACCTCCAGGTCCTCGGCATCCCGTGGAGCCGCGCCCGGGCCATCGTGGTCAGCGCCGCCGTGACCGCCGCCGGGTCGCTCGCCGCCCTCTTCCTCACCGACTTCACCACCTCGCTGCTGTCCTTCCTCTCGCTGCTGATCATCGTGTTCGCCCCCTGGGGCGGCGTCTTCCTCGCCGACATGCTGCTGCGCCGCTGCCGCTACGACTCCGACGCGCTGCACGCCGGGAGCCGCGGTGCCTACTGGTACCGCTCCGGATACCACCCCGCCGGCATGACCGCCCTGCTCGCCGGCATGGTCTTCGCCGCCCTGACCTGCGATTCCGAGCTGTGGACCGGGCCGCTCGTGGCCCCGCTCGGGGGCGCCGACCTCACCCTGCTCGGCTCGGTGGTCTCCGGGCTCACGTACTGGGCCCTCGTCCGCCGGGTGCCCGCCTACGCCCCGGCCGCCTGAGGGCCCCTCCGGCACCTCCCCGCTCGCCCGTACCCCCTCTGCACAGGAGCACCACCCCATGTCACACTCCGCCCCCGCCGACCTGCTCCTCACCGGAGCCCGCATCCACACCGTGGACCCCGAGCTGCCCGAGGCCGAAGCCCTCGCCGTGCGGGGCGGCCGGATCGTCTGGGTGGGCCCCGACGCCGAGGCCGCCGACTGGGCGGGCCCGGACACCGAGCGGATCGACGCGGGCGGACGGCTCGTGCTGCCGGGATTCATCGACGCCCACAACCACGTCCGGCTCGGCTCCGACGACGCGTGCGTGCAGCTCGCCGGGGTGCGGACGCTCGAAGCGATCCTCGACCGGATCGGCGCATGGCGGGAGGCCAACCCCGGCGCCGAGTGGATCGAGGCCGAGGCCTTCGACTACTCCGCCATCCCCGGCGGCCGCATGCCCACCGCCGCCGACCTGGACCCGGTCACCGGGGACACCCCCGCGATCGTGCTCTCGTACGACGTCCACACGGCCTGGCTGAACACGGCCGCGATGCACCGGCTCGGAGTTGCGAAGGACCGTACCGACCTGCCCTTCGGCACGGCCGCCGTGGACCCCGCGACCGGTGAACCCACCGGGTTCGTCAAGGACTTCGCCATCAAGGGGCTGTCCCGCGACGGCCACCGCGCCCTGCGCGACCTGGGCGTGCCGTGGGCCTCCCCGGACCGCCAGTACGGGCGCCTCGCCAAGAGCCTCGACGACGCGATCGGCTTCGGCATCACCACCGTCGTCGAGCCGCAGAACTCCCTCGACGACCTGGAACTGTACGACCGGGCACGCGCCGAGGGCCGGCTGCGCTCGCGGATCGTCGCCGCACTGTTCCACCCGCGCGGGACCACCGAGGAGGACCTCGACCTCTTCGAGGCGGCGGCCAAGGTGCACGCGGGTGACCGCTTCCGGGTCGGTCCCCTCAAGCTCTACATCGACGACGTGGTGGAGCCGCGCACGGCCGCGCTGCTCGAGCCGTACACCGGCTGCGGGTCGCACCGGGGCGAGACCTTCTACCCGGCGGAGGAGTTCGCCGGGCTCCTCGCCCGGCTGGACGCGCGCGGGTTCCAGTGCTTCGTCCACGCCACGGGCGACCGGGGCATCCGTACCGTCCTCGACGCCGTCGAGCACGCACGGGCGGTGAACGGCCCGCGCGACGCCCGCCACCAGGTGGTGCACGTGGAATGCCTGGACCCCGCGGACGTACCGCGCTTCGCGCAGCTCGGCGTGGTGGCCTGCATGCAGCCCCGGCACTGCGCGCCGGAGATCGCCGGTCCGGGCCAGGACTGGGCGGAGAACGTCGGGGAGGACCGCTGGCACAAGGCGTGGCCCATGCGCAGCCTCGCCGAGGCGGGCGCGGTCCTGGCCTTCTCCAGCGACTGGAACGTCGCCGAGATGGACCCGATGGTCGGCATCTACACGGCGCTGACCCGGCGCCCGCTGGACGGCGGCGACCCGTGGCAGGAACAGGAGACGGTGGACGCCCGGACGGCGGTGTACGGCTACACGATGGGTTCCGCGTACGCCAACTTCCTCGAGGAGGACCGGGGTTCCCTCACGGTCGGCAAGGCGGCCGACTTCGTGATCCTGTCCCGGGACATCCTCGCGGTGGCCCCGGAGCAGATCCCCGGGACGGTGGCCGAAACGGTGGTGGTCGCGGGAGAAGTGGTCCACCGGGCCGGGTAGGCCGGCGGAACTTTCGCCGCGGACCCCGGGGGACCGTATGGAGGCGCTGCTCGCTCCGTCGGGCCGAGCCGGCCCCCGGTGGAGAAATGCCTGGCGGGCCGTTGGGGCGGGGCGTTAGTCTCGCCGCGATGACGACCTTCCGTACACACAGATCGGGGGTCCTGTCCGCGCAAGGTGAGTGCTGATGCTCACTCCGACCGCGAACGGGACTTCTTCCCGCCCTTCCTTCTGGCTGCGCGTGCGCGAGTTCGCCGTGCCGCCGTCCATGATCGAGACCGCGACCGCCCGTCGCTCCGCAGGTGACTGGGCGGGGGCGTGCGCCGCCGCGGCCGTCGACGTGGACTTCGACCTGCGCGCCCTGGCGCGCACCCACGGCCGCGAACTCGCGGCCCGGATCCGGGCCGACCTGCGCCACCTGGCACCGGACCTGCTGCGCTGGCACCTGCCGAGGATCGCCCCGGACGGACTGCTGCGCCCCGGGCTGACCATCGCCCTGGCCCGGTACGGGGACGCGGGGCCCGGCGGTGCACGTCCGCTGCACCTCGTGGTCCGTACCCCGCCGGCCTGGGCGGAGTACGGACAGCGGATCAGCCTCGCCCTGTGGGACGCGTCCCGCTCCGAGGACGCCGCCCGCCGCCCGCCGGGGGCCGGTCCGCATCCCCATCCGCACCCCCATCCGCGGTTCCGCCTCGACCTGCACCGCCACCTGTGGGACGCCCGCCGCAGCGGCGAGCTCCGCTCCAGGTCCGGGGCCGACCGGCAGCCCGGCGACACGGGCCCCGCGGTGGATCCCGGCCTGCCGGGACCGCTGCCCGTGGTGCCCCGCTGCGCCGTCGACCGGTGGGCGGCCGAGGCGGAGTTCGTGCTCCGCGCCGAGGGACGCTCCGGCGGCCCGGTCACCGTGCGGCTCGGAGCCCGGCACCGGCTGTACGTGCACCCGCGCGGCGACGGAGGCGGCTGGATCTCCGCAGCCGGGCCCGCGGAGGCGGGCGCTCCCGCCCCGCCCGTGCTGCCCGATGCGGCGACCTGGGTGCTGCCCGACCTGGAGCTGCTCCGCACCGGGGCGATCGGCGCCGGCCGGCTGCACCCGCTGGTCGCGCGGGCCCTCGTCCCGGACCGGTCGCCGTCCGGGCCCGCCGGGGCCGAAGTCGAAGCCGCGGACCGGGCGGGGGAAGCCCGCCTGGTGGACTGCCGGGGTGCCCGGCACCGGATCGGCCTGGTCGACGGGGTACTGGTCCCGCTGGACCACGACCCGGCGGAGATCCGCCGCGAGGAGCTGCTGGTCGCGCTGACCGGTACGCCGCTGCCCTGCCTGCGGGCCATCGACGAGGCGCACCGCCGCCCCGACTCCCTCTCCGGCGTCCGCGAACGCCTCGACCACGGCGACACCGCCGGCGCCCTGGCCGTCGTAGAGGGGCTGCTCGGTCCCGGAGCGCTGCTGCGCGACGGCCCCTTGCGGGACGAGCTGGAGGCGGCCGCGCTCCGGCGGATCACCTACGGGCTGTTCCGGGCGGGCCTGGCCGAACCGGCCGCCGTCCGTGCCCACACCGGCTACCGCTCTCCCCGTCCGCGCCGCACCGAGCGCTCGCACCCGCGGCACGTGACCCGCCGCTGACCGGGGCTCCCCGCCCCGCCCACACGTCCCACCAGACATCCAAAGGTGATTCCGCATGCGTTCTCATGCCCCGTCGGTCCCGTCCGGCCTGTCCGTCCCGTCCGCTCCGTCCGCTCCCGTCGGCACCGCCGCTCCCGTCGGCCCCGCCCAACTCGACGTCGCCGCAGGGCTGCTGGCCCTGCTGCGCGATACGACGACCGAAGCGCGGCCCGACATCCAACTGGAGGCCCTGACCCTGGCCGTGGCCGCAGACCTGCCCGTTCTCCTGTGGGGTGAGCCGGGCATCGGCAAGACCGCGGCCCTGACCCAGCTCGCCACGTCGCTGGACCTCCCGCTGACCACCGTCATCGCCAGCGTGCACGAGCCGTCGGACTTCTCCGGCCTGCCCATCGTCGGGGACGACCCCGCCGAGCAGGGAGTACCGATGGCCCCGCCGGACTGGGCCGTGCGCCTGGTGCGGGCCGGCCGGGGGCTGCTGTTCCTCGACGAGCTGTCCACCGCGCCGCCGGCCGTGCAGGCGGCCCTGCTCCGCCTCGTGCTGGAGCGGCGGATCGGCGCGCTGCGGCTGCCGCCCGAGGTCCGGATCGTGGCCGCCGCCAATCCGCGGGCCTCCGCCGCCGACGGCTGGGAGCTGAGCCCGCCCCTGGCCAACCGCTTCGTCCACCTCCAGTGGACGCACGACCACGAGGTGGTGGTGCGCGGCCTCGGCGGGACCTGGCCCCGCGCCACCCTGCCCCGGCTCGACCCCGAACGGCTTCCGGAAGCCGTGGACTTCGCCCGCCGCGCGGTGTGCGGGCTGCTCGCCGCCCGGCCCAAGCTCGTCCACCAGCTGCCCTCCGGCGAAACCCGCCGGGGCGGTCCCTGGCCCTCTCCCCGGAGCTGGGAGATGACCCTCTGCCTGATCGCCTTCGCGACCGCGGCCGGCTCCTCCCGGGAAGTGCTCTCCCTGCTGGTCAGGGGAACCGTCGGAGACGGACCCGGGCTGGAACTCCTGGCGAGCCTGGACCGGATGGACCTCCCGGACCCCGAGATGCTGCTCGCCGACCCGGCGGCCGCCGTGCTGCCCGAGCGCGGGGACCTGCGCCAAGCCGTCCTCGACGGTGTGGTCGAGGCGGTGCGGGGGCGCCCGGAGAAGTCCCGCTGGGACGCGGCGTGGGCGCTGCTGGCCCGGGCGCTGGAGAACGGCGCACCGGACCTGGTGGTCGTCCCCGCGAGCACGCTGGCCGCGCTGCGCCGCGAGGACTGGGAGGTCCCGGCCGCGATCGACCGGCTCGCCGGGGCCGTGGCCCTGTCCCGGCGTGCCGACCGGGCGGCTGCCCGGTCGGGCGTGCCCGTCAAGGCGGGCCGGTGACGGCCGTGCGGCCCGTAACGCCCACGACCACCGCGAAGCCGGCGACCACCGCGAAGCCGGCGACGCCCGCGGCGACCGTGACGCCCGGAGCGCCTGCGACCACCGCGACGCCCGTGACCACCGCGACGCCCGGAGCGCCCCCGACGCTGGACCTGGACAAGCTCTACGCCGCCCGGCTGCACGCCGTCCGGGTGCGCCCGTACCTGGCCACGGCGCTGTTCGCCCTGCACGTCGTGGAATCGCGCCGGGTCCCGACGATGGCCGTCGACCGCCACTGGCGGTGCTACGTCTCGCCCGGCTTCGTGGACCGCACCCCCGTGGAGGAACTGGCCTCGGTCTGGGTCCACGAGGCCTCCCACCTGCTGCGCGACCACCACGGACGCGGGGACCGAGCCGCGAGGGAGCACGGCCTGACCGGCCCGGGGGAGCGGCTGCGGATGAACATCGCGGCCGACTTCGAGATCAACGACGACGCGTACGGGGACGGGCTGGTCCGGCCCGAGAGCGCTGTCCAGCCGGAGGCCGTGGGGCTGCCGGAGGGCGAGCTCATGGAGGAGTACCTGACGCAGTTCGGGCTCGGGCCGCACACGCAGCACATGGCCTGGCTGGACTGCGGCAGCGGCGCCGACGGCCTGGAACGGGAGTGGGACCTCGGCGCGGACGGCGCCGACGGCGTGCACGGCCTGAGCGAGCAGGAACGCGACGCGGTCCGGTTCCGAGTGGCGCAGGGCATCACGGGCCGGCCGGGCAACGCCTCGAGGGGCTGGAAGCGCTGGGCGGAGGAGGTGTTCCACCCGCCGCAGTCCTGGCGGGAGTTGCTGGGGGCGGCCGTCCGGTCGGCCACCTCCGGATCCGGCGCGGGCGACGACTACGCCTACAGCCGGCCGTCGCGGCGTTCGGCCGGGGTGCCGGGTGCCGTGCTGCCGAGCCTGCGGCGCCGGCCGCCCCGGGTCAGCGTGGTCATCGACACCTCCGGGTCCGTCAGCGACGCCGAACTGGGCAGCGCGCTCCTGGAAGTCGCCGCCATCTCCCGCGCGGTGGGCGGCCGCCGGGACCTGGTCACCGTGGTGCCGTGCGACGCCTCGGCCCGGATCGCCCACCCACTGTGCCGCGCCGAGGGGATCCCGCTGCTGGGCGGCGGCGGTACGGATCTGCGCACGGGCTTCGCCACGGCGCTGCGCTCGGCGCCCCGGCCGGACGTGATCGTGGTCCTGACCGACGGGCAGACGCCCTGGCCGAGCTCGCGCCCGCCGTGCCGGACGGTGGTGGGGCTGTTCCCCCGGGAGGGGGGCAGGCGCTCGTGGGACGAGGACCGCGACTACGTCCCCGACGCGCCGCCCGACTGGGCGCGCGTGGTGCACATCGGCTAGCCGGGCGGCGGTCGGGCGATCCGTCGGTCCGGCGGCTACCGCTTCGGCCAGTACCAGAGGGGTTCGTCCAGGGGTCCGCCAGCGGGGCGGCGTGCGTGACCACCACCGTCTGGGTGTCCCGGGCCACCGTCAGGATCAGGTCCGCGAGGGGGCCCAGCAGGTCCGGGTGGAGGCTGGTCTCCGGCTCGTTGAGCACCATCAGGGCGGGCGGGCGCGGGGTCAGCAGGGCGGCCGTCCACAGCAGGTAGCGCAGTGTCCCGTCGGAGAGTTCCGCCGCGCCCAGCGGGCGCAGCAGTCCGTGCTGGTGCAGCTCCAGCTCGAAGCGGCCGTCCCGTTCGGAGACCGCCACGCTGCTGCCCGGGAAGGCCGCCTCGACGGCGGCGTCCAGCGCCGCGTGGTCGCCGGTCTCCCGGATCGTCTGGAGCGCGGCCGGCAGGTCGGAACCGTCCGCGGCGAGTACCGGCGTACGGGTTCCGACGCGCGGGGTGCGGGCCGGCGCGTCGGCGTCCGTGCGGACGTGGTCGTAGAACCGCCAGGAGCGGATCAGTTCGCGCAGGGCCAGCAGGTCGGGGGCCAGCTGCGGGTCCGCGAGTTCGCTGAGCATGGAGTCGTACGGGCGCAAGGCGCCCTGGGTGCGGTGCCAGCCGCCGTCAGCGGTCCGGGTGCGCACGGCGGGCCCGGCGCGGTCGCAGAGCAGGGCGGCGGGGCGCAGGACCGGACCGGCCCAGGTGCACTCGCGTTTGATCTCGGGGTCGAGGCCGAAGAGCGAGCCGCCGACCGGCGCGGGATGGCCGAAGTCCACCGCGTAGCCGAACTCGTCCCCGGCGAACCCGAGCCGCAGGCTCACCGGTTCGGAGCGGACGGTCGGCTCGACCGCGTACCGGCCCTCGCGCACCGCCCGCCCCGTCTTCTCCGGGCCGGCCCACAGGGTGGAGGGCAGTCCGCCCTCCCGGGCCAGCGCCGCGATCGCACCGCCCCGCGCGGAGTCGGCCAGCAGCCGCAGCGACCGGTACAGGCTGGACTTGCCCGTACCGTTGGCGCCCGTCACCACGGTGAGCCGGCCGAGGGGTACGACGAGCCTGCGCAGGGAGCGGTAGTTCTCCACCGCGAGGGTCGTGATCACGTCGTGGCCGTGCGGTGGCCGTGCCGGGCGGTGCTCACGTCTCCGGGTGCTCCTCGGGGGCGAGGAAACGGCCCATCGGCAGCACCTGGCGACCCCAGGTGCTCGCCATGATCTGCCCGGCGAGCAGGTACGTGGCTCCGAGCGCGGCCAGCAGCCCGCTCCAGCCGGTGATCCGCTCCCAGACCACCGAGCCGGTGAACCCGCTGATCGTCATCCCGACGAAGACCACCAGCACGCACGTGAAGGTGGACAGCAGCACCAGGTGGATCCGCCAGCTGCCGATCCACAGCACGAACACCACGAACACCCACGGCAGGGCGAACAGCCCGCTCACGTCCCCGCGCAGCGCCGGATCGGTGGCCGGCAACACCCACTGGAGCAGCAGGGCCTTCGACATCCAGAACAGCCCGAAGCCGCCGAAGACGGTGGCGTGCCAGGTGTCGCCGCGCTGCGCCTGGAAGAGCCCGGCCAGCAGCTGGGCGAGCCCGCCGATGAAGAAGCCGACCAGCGGCAGCACCGAGTGGCTGAGCTTCTCGGGGAAGATGCCCGCGTCGATGCCGGTGGCGATGGTGGTGACGACGATGAAGCCGGTGAGGCCGAGGGGGCCCAGCTGCGCCTGCGCGCTGGGCTCCATCCGCTTGACGGAGACGGCCTGTTCGGCCGGGCCCATGCGGTTGCGGACGTGGACCGGGTTGTTCATCGCACGGCTTCCCGCTCCGGCAGGGCGTCCGGGTCCTCGGGGAGCCCGCTGCCGACCGCCGCTCCGGCCTTGCCCCTGCGGCCCGCCGCGCAGGCCAGCGTGATCGCCGAGCCGAGCACCGCCCAGCCGCTCAGGACCAGCAGCGGCCCGGTGATGTCATTGCCCTTGAAGTACGCGATCGAGCGCCCGGCGTACGTGCCCGCGCCCGGCGGCAGCCACGGGCCGATGGCCTTCCAGAACGGCGGCAGCAGCGGGTACGGGTAGGCGCCGCCGGCGCTCGGGTTGCCGAGCACCACCACCAGCAGGATCGCCAGGCCGATTCCGACCACGCCCGCGAGGCCCTGGAAGGCCAGGGTGATCGCGCCGACGGCGAAGACGACGAGGGTGCCGAGCCCCCACAGGCCCAGGATGCTGCCGGGCAGCGCGCCCAGGATCGGGTCCGCGATGACCGCGCCGAGGAGTCCGGCCGCGACGGCGTACACGAACAGCGCGCCGAGCCGGATGACGGCGCGGTGGACGTTCGCGGGCCGGGCGCCCGCGCTGATCGCGAGGATCGCGGCACACAGGTAGCCGCCCACGCACCAGCCCACGACCAGGTAGAACGAGCTCAGCCCGCGCCCGTCGCCGGCGGCGGCCGGGGCCACGTCCACGACGCGGACGGTGCGGCCCTGGGTCTTCTCGACGAGGCCGACGACCTCTTCCAGGGCCTGCGACAGGGAGGCCCCGGCGCCGCTCGCGACCATCAGCTTGTCGGTCGTGCCGGTCGGGTCGACGATCAGCGCGCCGTCCACGTCCCGGTTCTGGATCTGCCGCAGCGCCGTCGCCTCGTCCTGTACGGCACGGGGGTCGAGGGGCTTGCCCGGCAGCGCGGAGAGCTGTTTCGCCGTCTGCTCGGCCACCGGCTGGGCGGGCGCGGCCACCGCGATCGGGATCTCGCTGGGCCTGGGGTGATGGAAGGCCCCGACGTACGAGGTGATGAAGGCGAGCTGGAGCGCCAGTACGCCCAGGACCAGGAGAGCGGCCCGGGTGGTGACGGCGTCCTTGATCTCGGCGAGGAAGCCGCCGGACTGCCCTGGGTCTGTGTGGGTGGACTGGGTCATGTCTCACACGCTCGGCCTATCGGGCGCCGGACGCAGCAGGGGAGGGCCGAACGGATGACGGCCGTCGGAGCGGACCGCGCAGTTTTTACCGCCGCGTAACTTCCCAGTTTTGCTACTCGCCCGTAATTTAGCGGCTGCAGCACCCCCTTGTGATCCGGATCACGGGATGCACCCCCACGTACTTCCCGCGCCATCCCGCGCTATTCCCCTTGAGCCGCAAGGAGATCACACGATGCTGCCCTGGAGACGCCTGCTCCGCCCGCTGGCCGTCCTCGTCCTGACCGCCGCCGCACTCGTCGCCCCCACCGGCGCGGCCCAGGCCGCCTCGGCGCCGAGCAGCGGCTGGAACAACTGGTCCTGCAAACCGTCCGCCGCCCACCCCCGGCCCGTCGTCCTGGTCCACGGAACCTTCGGGAACTCCGTCGACAACTGGCTCGGCTTCGCGCCGTACCTCGTCCACCGGGGCTACTGCGTCTACTCCCTCGACTACGGGCAGCTGCCCGGCGTCCCCTTCTTCAACGGGCTCGGGCCCATCGAGGCGTCCGCCGGGCAGCTCGACGTCTTCGTCGACAAGGTGCTCGCGTCCACCGGAGCGGCCGAGACGGACATCGTCGGCCACTCCCAGGGCGGCATGATGCCGCGCTACTACCTGAAGTTCCTCGGCGGCGCCGCCAAGGTCAACGCCCTGGTCGGACTCGCCCCCGACAACCACGGGACGACCCTGCTCGGCCTCACCAAGCTCCTCCCGTACTTCCCCGGAGCCGGGGACCTGATCAGCACGGCCACCCCGGGCCTCGCCGACCAGATCGCCGGATCGCCCTTCCAGAACAAGCTGAACGAGGGCGGGGACACCGTCCCCGGAGTCGCGTACACGGTGATCGCCACCCGCTACGACGAGGTGGTCACCCCGTACCGGAGCCAGTTCCTCACCGGGCCGAACGTCCGCAACGTGCTGCTCCAGGACCTGTGCGCGGTGGACTTCTCGGAGCACGTGGCCATCGGGCTCACCGACCGGATCGCCTGGCACGAGGCGGTCAACGCCCTCGACCCGGCGCACGCCGAGCGGACCACCTGCGCGTCGGTCTTCTCCTGACGGCGGCGGGCGGCC